>JAUYHF010000060.1 GCA_030690165.1 Deltaproteobacteria bacterium
AAGGAGAAGGACAAGACCTATGGGTGTGTTCAGCGACAGAACGAGTATGGAAAGAATACTGTATGCTGTATTTACCTATGAAAACAAAAAGGAGGGAACTAATACCCCTTTCTTACTGACACATAATAATTGACATTACCGCCATTTGTCTTGACAACACCAAATAAGATTTTGTATCTTTAAATGCCCTTTAATTAACGATATAATACAACTTGGGCTCTGAATTATAAAATGAAAGGAGCAAACCTTGTTTGAGATAGCAGAGAAAAAACAGCTTTCACACACTGTGTCGCTTTTCAGGATTAAGGCGCCGCAGATTGCAAAGAAAAGAAAGGCAGGCCAGTTTATTATCATCAGGCTAAATGAGCACGGCGAGAGGATACCGTTAACCATTGTTGACTCTGATGCAGCAGAAGGGACAATTAGCATCATATCCCAGGAGGTTGGGAAGACCACTTCACTGCTCGGCGCGCTTGAAAAGGGTGACAGCATAATGGACGTTGTGGGCCCGCTTGGCAGGCCAACCCATATAGAAAATTTCGGCACAGCAGTCTGCGTGGGCGGAGGCATAGGCGCTGCGCCTGTATATCCCATTGCAAAGGCATTAAAGGCAGCGGGCAACAAAGTTATTTCCATAATAGGCGCAAGAACAAAAGAGATTTTAATCCTTGAGGATGAGATGAAAAAGACAAGCGATGAGCTTTATGTGACAACAGATGACGGCAGTTATGGCCATCACGGATTTGTAACGCAGGTACTTCAGAAATTCATAGATGAAAAGAGGAAGATTGATATTGTCGTAGGCATAGGTCCTATTCCTATGATGAAGGCGGTTTGCAATGTGACAAGGTCGCACAAAATTCACACAGTAGTCAGCTTGAACCCGATTATGGTGGATGGCACAGGCATGTGCGGCACTTGCAGGGTAACAATAGGCGGGAAGAACCAGTTTGTCTGCGTTGACGGCCCTGAGTTTGACGGCCATGAGGTTGACTTTGACGAACTCATAAGGAGAAACAGAAGCTATCTCAAAGAAGAAAAAATGGCAATGGAAGAAGCCACCTACCATGAAGGCGCAAGGTGTTATGATAGGAGCGGAAGCTGATGGATCCAAAAGAAATTAAAGAACGGATGAAGATACCCAAACAGCCGATGCCTGAGCAGGAGCCGAAGGAAAGGGTAAGGAATTTCTACGAGGTGCCTTACGGATACACGGCCGAGCTTGCAATAGAAGAGGCAAAGCGGTGCATCCAATGTAAGAACCCTTTGTGCATCGGCGGATGCCCTGTAAATATTGATATACCGTGGTTTATAAGGCTTATCGCAGAAGGCAAGTTTGTTGAGGCCGCAAGAAAGTTAAAGGAGACAAACGGCCTGCCGGCAGTATGCGGCAGAGTCTGTCCTCAGGAAGATCAGTGCGAAAAGACTTGCATAGTCGGTAAAAAGGGGCAGCCGGTATCAATCGGAAGGCTTGAAAGGTTTGCCGCAGACTACGAAAGGGAGCATGCCGAGGTGGTAATACCTGATATGCCGAAGTGGACAGGAAAGAAGGCGGCTGTTGTGGGCGCAGGCCCGGCAGGCCTTACAGTGGCAGGAGACCTCGTTAAAAAAGGGCACAAGGTTACTGTGTTTGAGGCGCTCCATGTCGCTGGCGGGGTTTTGATGTATGGCATACCTGAGTTCAGGCTGCCCAAAAAGATTGTTGAGTCCGAGGTTGAGTATCTTAAAAAGATGGGTGTTGAGATTATATGCAATGCGGTTGTCGGAAAACTTGAGACAATCGACGAACTTTTATCAAATGGCTATGATGCAGTATTCGTAGGCACAGGCGCGGGCCTGCCGATCTTCATGAACATACCCGGAGAAAATCTCATAGGCGTTTATTCTGCAAATGAATATCTTACAAGGGTAAACCTGATGCGCGCATATCAGTTCCCTGAGTTTGACACGCCTGTGCTGCGGGGCAAGAGGGTGGTTGTAATAGGCGGCGGAAATACTGCAATGGATTCTGCGCGGACAGCGATGAGGCTCTGTCCTGAAGAAGTGACAATTGTTTACCGTCGTTCAAGGGAAGAGCTGCCCGCAAGGGTTGAAGAGGTCCATCATGGAGAGGAAGAGGGTTTAAAATTCATGCTGCTTACCAATCCAATCAGATTTATAGGCGACGATGAAGGAAGGCTCAAAAAAATTGAATGTATAAAAATGGAACTTGGAGAGCCTGATGAATCTGGCAGAAAAAGGCCTGTGCCTGTAAAGGGTTCCGAATTCCAGATAGAAGTGGATGTTGCAATCATTGCGATAGGCAATGGCGCAAATCCGCTTATCCCTCAAACAACCCCTGACATCAAGCTTAATAAATGGGGCAACATAACCATCAATCAGGATACAGGCAGGACGAGCAAAAAGGGCGTATTCTCAGGCGGCGATATCGTGCGCGGCGGAGCCACAGTCATCCTTGCAATGGGCGACGGCAGGAAGGCGGCAGATTCTATGCACGAGTATATGACAACAGGGATATGGTAAGTAGATGTTCCCAGCAAATGCATATTAGTCATTTTGAAAGTGTAATAAAATTAAACAGATACGTCGGGTGTTTTTCCCCTTAACCTAAAATAAGCATCCTGCTATAGCTTGACACTGTAACTGGATAATAACTGGTTAGGCAACCCCTTTGCTAAAAGTATCAGGTGAAAAATGACAACAAAAGAAAATATGACCGAACAACTTATTTCAACACAAAAAGAAAAATTAAATTTTGACGCCCCAAGTGGACAAATACAGATTGCCTACTTCATTTTGGTTCATCGCTTTCCCGAACAGTTTAAAAGACTTTTTAAAGCCATTTACCACCCAGAAAATTACTATTTAATCCATTTAGACAAAAAAACTAGCTTAGAAATTTATGATGACATTCAAGATTTTTTAGCGAATTTTTTAAACGCATATATATTAGAGAGTGAGAATGTAGTTTGGGGCGGATATAGTATGGTTCAAGCTGAATTAAGTGGCATCAAATACCTTTTAGATATCAATGCTGAATGGGATTTTTTTGTCAACCTTAGCGGACAAGATTTTCCGCTTAAATCCCAAGATTTTATTCGTGATTTTCTTGGTAAAAACAAGGGGAATAATTTTATTAAAATTGCAAATCAGGCTACGGATAGACCAGAAACCATGAACCGCATTGAAAATTATTTTGTAGAAACAGACACTGGGTTTTCGGGAGTTCCTTACAAAAGGGCTTATCTTAAAGATGTTATTTCCTACATTGGTGGACAATGGATGATTTTGACAAGGGAATGTTGTGAATTCATTTGTAATAGTGGTGAGGTGAAAAAGTTTGAGGATTACTATCTTCATACGTTAATACCAGATGAATCGTTCTTTCAGACAGTGATGATGAATACCTCATTTAACGGAAAAATAATGAATGACGACAAAAGAGCTATCATTTGGATACCAGACATAGGCATTAAACTTCGCTCGAAAATCTTTACGGAGAGTGACACTAAATCTTTAATCGCAAGTGGAAAAATCAAACTACGCCCAAAAACTTTTATAACACAGGATCTTTCATTTCTACTCTCAAGTAATGCACTCTTTGCTCGTAAATTTGATGAAAATATAGACTCAAACATCTTGGACGTCATGGAGTCAAATTTTCATATTTACAACTAATCACAGACGAAAACAAAATCCCAAAGGAAAAACCAGGAGACGAGGAAAAACCAGGAGACGTAGATAAAAACATTGCGGAGGGAAGCTATTTGCCTAACAAAAGGATGAACCTGACTGGTATTCCGCTGAGCTCCATACCAGCAGGTTATCCTTATCGTTACCCCCCTCACTCCCCAACCTTTGCAAGAAGCCCCTTTTTCTTTACGATGCCAAAATTCCAGTGGAAAAATATGAATGAGGCGATTATGTATATTAAATTCAATCCTGTTGCCAGGAATATTTCATGGGCGGGAAAGCCGCCGCTATTGATAACTGCGCGCATACCTTCGAATATGTGGGATGAGGGTATAAATCCGGCAATGGTTTGAAGAAATGGCGGCAGCACTGCCACTGGATAAAATACTGCTGATACAGGCTGAAAAAGAAAGGCAACAGCCCATGCCAGGACTTCAGCCTCCTGGCCGAACCTGAGTATCAGGCCCATTGTAACAATTCCGAGCACCCATCCCATAACCACCAGATTAAGTATCAGCGGAATCAGGGATAGGCCGATTAGGAAAAGGTTAAAAGAATAAAACAGCCATGCAAAGAGAACCATAACGGATGCGGCAAGAAGAAGCTTTACAATGCTTACCAGCATCAGCGATGTAATATACTCCACAGGGCTTATGGGGCTTACAAAGATATTTAACAGGTTCCTTGCCCACATATCTTCAAGAAAAGATACTGACAATCCCTGCTGAGACCTGAATAATATGTCCCATAGTATAAGCGCCCCGATGAGAAAGGCTGCAAAGTCCGGAAGCGCGTCTTTAAATCTTGCAAGGTAAATTGATATAAAACCCCAGATCACGAGGTCCAGAAAAGGCCAGTAGAATACCTCCATGAGTCTTGGGAGGCTTCTCTTGTAAAGATAGAGATGCCGTATAACAATGGCCGCTATTCTGTGAATCTTCATACTCCCCTCGCAATCTTTATAAACACATCTTCAAGATTTTCAACCTTGAATTTTGTGAGAACTTCCTCGGGCCTGCCTGCGGCAATGATTTTTCCCTTATCAAGGAATATAATCCTGTCGCTCATCTCTTCCATCTCTTTCATATTGTGGGATGTATACAGGATTGACAATCCCTTTTCTTTTTGGATCTTCTTTAGAAGCCTTCTTGTCTTATCTGCAATATCAGGGTCAAGGCTTGCAGTAGGTTCATCAAGGAATAATATCTTCGGGTCATTCAAAAGCGCCTTCACAAGACAGACCCTTGTAATCTGACCTGTTGAAAGACTCCTCACGACCCTGTCCTTAATATCTTCTATCTCAAAATCCTTTAGCAGCCCGGCAATCTTTTCCTTTGGGTTTTTTACTCCGTAGAGTCTTGCAAACACAATAAGATTTTCCATGATTGTAAGCGAATACGGCATGGAAATATAGCTTGAGGAAAAGTTTACATCCTGAAGTATCTTCTCCCTGTGATGTGAAATATCTAAACCAAATATCATAATATCCCCTGATGTGGGTGTTGTGAGACCGAGGAGCATTTGGAGGGTTGTGGTCTTTCCTGCGCCATTTGGACCCAAAAGGCCGAGTATCTCACCCTGGTATACTTCAAAGGAGATATTATCAACGGCCTTATTTCCGTTAAAAGTCTTTGTTAAACTGCTTACTTCTATGATTGGATTTATCTGCATACTTTATCAAATCCTTCTATCACAAATACAGGAGGTATTCCAGAAATCAGAAAGGGCTTGCAATAATAATATGTAATGTGCTAAAACTTAACATTCTCGGGGCGTAGCGCAGCCTGGTAGCGCACCTGCTTTGGGAGCAGGGTGTCGGAGGTTCGAATCCTCTCGCCCCGACCATTTGAGTTTAGAGTTCGTAAACTAAAAACTCCTAACTGTTATATTGCGCCCGTAGCTCAGATGGATAGAGCAACTGCCTTCTAAGCAGTCGGTCAGGGGTTCGACTCCCTTCGGGCGCGCCATGTAAAGCAAGTGGACAGTGGTCAGTGATGAGTAGCTACTGAAAAGAAGTCATTTTAGTTTTTACTGATCACTGTTTACTGATAACTGTTTTTCAATGGTGGGCGTAGCTCAGCGGTTAGAGCATCGGACTGTGGCTCCGAGGGTCGGGGGTTCAAATCCCCTCGTCCACCCCAATATCATAATTGAAAATTGCGCCCGTAGCTCAGTTGGATAGAGCGACGGACTTCGAATCCGAAGGTCGCAGGTTCGACTCCTGCCGGGCGCGCGTTTTGCGCCTGTAGCTCAGTGGATAGAGCATCAGCCTCCGGAGCTGAGGGCCAGAGGTTCAAATCCTCTCAGGCGCGCCAGTTTTACTCACCTAGCGCCTCAAGCTTTGCAAGGGATTTTATAATAATCTCTTTCCTCTTTATTTCAATTATACCCTCGTCTTTGAAGCTCTTTAAAAGACGAATGGCTGTTTCCTGTGTTATCCCCAAAAGCTCCGCTATTTCAAGCCTTGACAGGGAAAGGTTTAATTTTATCTTTCCCTTTTCTGCAATGCCATATTCCTTTGATAAGGTATAGAGGAGATGGGCCATCTTCTCCCTCGCATTCATAAGACCCATGCTTCCTATCTTTGAATAGGCATGGTCAAGTTCCTTGCTTAAGGCAACAATTATCTTTTTTGCAATTGAAGGATGCCCCTCAATTATCCTGAAAAACGCATTTTTTTCTATGAAACAGAGTTCGCAGTCATCCATTGCCATGGCTGTATTGGCATATCTCTTGCCGTTATAAAATGTCTCCATCCCAATAAGCTCACCCGGCTGAAGTATCTTTATAATCTGCTCCTTGCCGTCTTTTGAAGTTTTCAAGAGCTTTACCCTTCCTGATTTTACAACATAAAAACCTGGGCATTGACCTCCCTCTATAAATATCACATCTCTTTTATTGTAAAATGATGTCGTAACAGCATCCTTAAAAATTTCAAGCTGCTCATCCGTAAGGTCGGAAAAGAGCGTATTCTCCTTGATCTTGCAGTAACATATAAGACAAAGCGACTCAGTAGACATGGGCAAATCATATTAAATCCTGCGGGACATTGCAAGCAGGTTATTTGTCAAAAAATATTCTTGACTTGATAATTTACTTATGCAAGCATTAACAAATATAAATCTTTCGTGACTGACGGAATGAAGGTGGACAACCACAATGGAGCGAAAGATAAAAAGATAAGCCGACCGTCTGGGCAAGGAAAAGAGAGATTGTAAAATCTTTTTTTGAAAGCCAAGATGGTTTTTTTATTATCTGTAAATACTATAAGTGAAGGTTTGTTCCTACAGATAAAATATAATAAAACACAGCATCATGCCTAATAGAGATACCCACCATCCGGTCAAAGGAATAATAAATTCACTTGGCGTTGTCTTTGGAGATATCGGCACAAGCCCTATCTACACACTCACGGTTATTTTCCTCATTACAAAACCCACAGCAGCCAATGTGATAGGTATCCTTTCTCTTGTTGTCTGGACACTGATAATTCTTGTAACTATTGAATATGCCTGGCTTGCCACAAGCCTGAGCAGGAAAGGTGAGGGAGGCACCATTGTGCTCCAGGGAATACTTGTCCGCTTTCTTAAATCCGGCAGGCAGGCGGCATTTGTTTCGCTCCTCTCATTTATCGGAATTTCTTTGCTTATTGGCGATGGGGTTATAACCCCTGCCATAAGCATACTCAGCGCCGTTGAAGGCATACTTCTCATCCCCGGCTTTGAATCAATTGGAAACAATGTCCTCATTATTATCGCAGGTGCAATCTCTATTATCCTCTTCTCATTTCAGCAAAGGGGAACAGAAAAGGTCGCCGGGATATTCGGACCAGTAATGTTCGTCTGGTTTCTTGTATTAACAATATCAGGTGTTCTATCAATAATACATGTTCCGTCTGTAGTTAAGGCTGTAAATCCTTATTATGCAATAAATTTTATGGCACACAATGGAATAGCCGGATTCTTTGTGCTTTCTGAAGTAATTTTGTGCGCTACCGGCGGCGAGGCATTATATGCAGACATGGGGCATCTTGGCAGGTTGCCCATTGTCAGGGCGTGGTATTTTGTATTTACTGCCATTGTTCTGAACTACCTGGGGCAAGGTGCGTTTCTCATCCAGCATCCGGAGGCAAAAAATGTGTTGTTTGAAATGATATTCAGCCAGGCGCAAATGCTCTACATCCCGTTTCTCATTCTCACCATCATGGCAACCATCATAGCGTCGCAGGCAATGATTAGCGGCATGTTCTCGGTAGTGTATCAGGGGATTATTACCCATATCCTCCCCATGTTTAAGGTGGATTACACATCTCGGGAGATGCGGTCGCAAATATATATCGGCGCTGTCAACTGGTTTCTGCTTTTCTCCGTCATCTTCATTATGTTTGAATTCAAAGAGTCTGCGCGTCTTGCCGCGGCATACGGCCTTGCAGTAACAGGGACAATGGCTCTTACAGGCATAATGATGACATGGATATTCTATCTGAAGCATAGATATATAAAAGCCGCTGTCGCAACCTTCGTTACGGCAGTGGATGTCATTTTTCTTGTTTCAAACATGTACAAAATTCCCCATGGCGGGTATTGGTCCCTCATCATAGCCGCAGTGCCGTTCATCATTATTCTCATCTATACCAAAGGCCAGAAAAGGCTTTATCGTGCGCTCCGCCCTCTTGATATGGAAGTCTTTCTTACAAGCTACAAGCAAATATATAATGAATGCCCGAAGATAAAGGGAACGGCTCTATTCTTTACAAAAAGTACGGATGTGGTTCATCCCTATATCGTCCATACGATGTTTAGAAACAACATCGTATATGAAGATAATATTTTCCTCTCTCTTATTATATTGCATGAACCCTTTGGCATTTCAGGCTCGTTTAGCGGCGAACTTGCATCTGGACTTCGATCATTTGTGATTCAGATGGGATACATGGAGGTAGTTGATGTGGAGGATATACTGAAAAAAGCGGGAATAAACGAAAAAACAATATTCTACGGCCTTGAGGATATAACAACCACAAACATTATCTGGAAGATGTTTTCTGTTATTAAAAAGCTCACGCCTACTTTCGTCAAGTTCTACAAACTTCCGGGCAACAAGCTCCATGGTGTGGTTACAAGGATTGAGATATAAAATTCCTTAACCCAGAAAATGCAATCGCGACCCCTTTGCTTTTTTGTTCCTTATTTTTCTTTCTCCTCCTCTTTTACCACGATTTTACCTTCTTTCATCCCTGCAACAATATCTTCCTCTGGAACCTCTTCATGGGCAAGATTCTGATGGCAGTCTATACAGGTCTTATTTTCTGTCTCCATTTTCTTGTGTTCCCTTGCCGTCTCATCGCTGGATGACCTTAGTACCTTGTGGCATGTGCGGCAGGGTGAGCTATCCCATTTCTTAATATTTATCCTGGCATTATGGGCATATTCTGCCCTGTACCCGTTAAACTTTTCCTTTGTGCTGTGATCGTGGGTAAATTCACCGATGAACCCCCTTACGCCGTCCACAATATGCGATTTAACCCTTTTTAAGAACTGGGGCGGCAGATGACAGTCCTGACATCCGGGATCGGCGCCAAGCGCCCCGTAATGCGATGACTTTTTTAAATCATCATGCACGTAACTCATGCTATGACAGGATAAACAAAAACCCGTGGAGCTAATGTACATTTCTCCACCAATAATCCCGAATGTTATCACAATGGTAACAACCGCTGTTCCCAGAATAATCCCCCATCGTTCCTTTAAAAAGTTTAACAACGTTCCCATAGATTTCTCCTTTGCCGAATGTATGCTAAATTTAGTTAAAATTTAAGATAGCGGCTCCTAAAATGGTGAAGTAATTTAGCGAAAAAAACAAACACCAATAAAGGAACCGGTATGGAAAAGGTATTATAAATCTCATCAAAAAGCAAGGCAAGAAAGGCAAGGTGTCAACCCAATTTAGAAATGTCCTGTTTTTACCAAAATAGAAATGTCCGCTTTTTAAGTTGTTGCCTCTTTCTAAAATAACTTGACAAAAATTCCCATAAAAATATATTATTAACGCCAGAATGTTCAAGGTTACCCTCCAGCAAAGAATATACCTCGTCATAGCCGTTGTGGTTATCGTCCTTGCCGCAAGTTTCAGCCTTCTCATCTACTACGTTATAAGAAATGAAGAAGCCAAGCTTATTCAAGAAAAGGCAAAGGCAAGCTCCATGATGTCTCAGACCATTCTCCATACCATTTATAAGGACATGCTCGATGAACGGGCGGACATGGCCTATCACCTCATGCAGAGCGTAAAAAAAATCAAAGGGATGGAGCGGGTGCAGATCGTGAGAAGCAACGGCGTTGAGGCGGCGTTTGCAGACGACAAGACACTCAAGGAAGTTGAAGAGGAATACGGAGAATTGAAACCGGAATGGAAAACCCCCCGCATCTCCCATGGCGGGAAAAATGTCGCCGATGGAGTAGACTACCCTAAATTCAAGGAAGCATTACAGTTTTTTAAAGACAATCCGAAAAATATCGAGCCAATACATTTTATAGAAGAACGCACGGATAAAAGACTTTTTACATATCTTGAGATTATTAAAGGGCGTCAGAAATGCAGCGCATGCCATAAGGAAACAGTAGGGTTTCGGGCTTTCCTCATGATCTCAATATCCCTTGAAGATACCTATGCTGCGCTCAAGGAGAGCCGGAACAACTGGACATGGTTCGGAATTGTGACCATCGCCGTGGTGAGCCTGATCCTCGGCACCACCATAACAGTAGGCGTTACCAGGCCCATTAAGCAGACAGTAAGCATGCTCGGGGATATCGCAGAGGTAAAGGGAGACCTGACCAAAAGGCTTACGGTTAAAACAGAGGATGAGATCGGCAAGGTTGCGCTCTGGTTCAATAAATTCGTTGAAGGGATGCAGGAAACCGTCAAAGTAGTCAAGACGGCTTTTGGGAAGGTTGTGTCCATTTCCGGACTTTTATCCGCATCTTCCCAAAAGGTGCGGCAGTCCGCAGAACAGCAACTCCGCTCAACAGATGACACCTCGTCTGCAATCAACGAGCTGGAAACGTCCATGAAGTCTGTTACAGGCGCTGCCGAACATATCCACTCCTCAATGGACAACGTTGCATCATCCGTGATTGAGATGTCTGCATCTTCCGAAGAGATATCCGGTAATATGGAAAAATTGTCTTCTTCTGTCGAAACAACAACGTCATCAATCATGGAAATCAGCGCGTCGGTAAAAGAGGTGGCAAACTCTATCGAGATGCTCTCGGACATTGCGGAAAAAATAGCCTCCTCCATAACGCAGATTCATGCTAATATCAAAGAAATTGAGAAATACACCGACGAGCAGACGGGCCTTGCCGAAGATGTTAAAAACTATGCAACTTCAGTCGGTATGGATTCGGTGAAAAAGACTATGACCGGAATGACCCGCATTCGGGAAGACGTCACCTCGGCATCCGCAGTCATAAAGAAGTTAGGTGAACGGTCCGAGGCTGTCGGCAGCATGCTCAACGTAATCAATAATGTCGCTGAAACGACATCTCTCCTCGCTCTCAACGCAGCCATACTTGCGGCCCAGGCAGGAGAGCACGGCAAGGGATTTGCCGTTGTTGCCAATGAGACAAAGAACCTTGCGAGTAAGACAGCCACATCAACAAAAGAGATTGCCGGCATTATCGAGGCGTTTCACGGTGATATAGCAGATGCAATAAATTCCATCGGGCGGAGCTCGGCCGCTGTAGAGGAAGGGGTTGCGGCCTCCTCAGAGGCGCTAACCGTCCTTGAAACGATCGGCCAGAGCACGGACCAGACCGCAGGGATGGCAAAAAAGGTAGGGATTGCCACCAGAGAGCAGGCACAGGGAGTGAACCTTGTCACAGAGACCATTCAGAAAATGGGGCAAATGATTGAAGAGCTGAAGAGGTCAACCGACGAACAACGGCGCGGAACTGAAGGGATCATCAAGGCCTCGGAAAACATGAGCGACATTACAAAAACCGTGAAGACGTCCACCCAACAGCAGGCCAAAGAATCAAAATACACCTCAGAGATTGTTTCCGACGTTGCGCAAAAGATAAAGGCGATCGCAAAGACAATTGACGAACAGAGAGTTGCGGTAAGCCGCATTGCAAAGACAGTGGAACTGGTAAAACGGGTCGGCGAAGACAATGTCAATCTTGCGGCAGAGCTCGACAAGACGGTAGAAAAATTGAATGAACAGGCAGCTCATATGAAAGAAGGTATGGATAAGTTCAAGGTCTGAGACTCACCCCGTTAGAGAACAAGTTCTCTAACGGGGCTCACTTTAAGGAGGCGTCCATGAAAAAAACTCTTTTGATTTTTGCATCCCTCGCCATGCTCTCGTTCCAGCGCTCTTCTCTCGTGATTGCGGCAGACGTTAACTGGGATGCCGTACCGGCAAACACCGTTAACTTTTTCTATACAGGCGTTGCGTCGTGGGAATTTCTGACGAGCAAGAACCACGGCGTCGGCATGGTTCCAGTCGTGAAGAAAAAGAAAACATGCCGCGAATGTCACATAAGCAAAGATGGTACTTTTGACATAGAAGTCTCTGAAATCATAAGCGGCTCGCTGGTCATGAAGGCATCGAGAAACTCATTTGAACCAAATCCCATACCAAACAAGCCGGCGATCATTGATGCCATGTTCCAGGTGGCGTATGACCCCGACTATGTCTATGTGAGAATACAGTGGAATTCTGCCGGCAAAAGCTGGAACAGCGCAGATGATGATAAAAATGATAAACCGGATAGAGTTGCCATACAGATGAATCTTAGCCAGGAGGAATTTTCAAAATTCGGCTGTTTTATTGCGTGCCACAATGATCAGAACTCCATGCCCGACAGCCCCTCAAAAGATAAGGTGGCTAAACATCCGTATTACGCAAAGCTCAAACGGGATGACGTACGTCTCTATGCGTTCTACAGCAGGAATGACGGATGGTCATCCTTAAAGGACAACAAGGCCATTGACGAACTTCTCAAAGGCGACGGCCTCATTGACCTCTGGGCAGCGAGCTTTAAGGGGAAAAAGACAGAATTCCTGGATGAATGGATACTGGAAGACAGGAAGGAAGACCACAAAGATATTGAAGGAAGCGGGAATTGGAATGGCGGAAAGTACACTGTTGTTTTTAAAAGAAAACTGAATACCGGCGATAATAAAGACGTGCCTATCAAAGATGGAAGCACGGTAACCATCGGCATCGCCATTCATGACGATAATGCAAAATTAAGACAGCACTATGTCTCATTCCCCATGATTATAGGATTCGGCGCTAAAGGGTTTATCAATGCAACAAATATAAAATAAGATATGCGATCTTTTTTGAAAGGATTATCAGGTAAGTATCGGGCACGTCTGCCCTTTTGAAGCAAACCATACATTTTCCGGAGGCTGACGTGCAAAAAAAGTTATTTATGTTGATGCTATCCATCCTCTGCTGTAGAATTCCTTCCGTTGCTTTTGCAGCAGACATTGACTGGAACAGCATTCCGCCGTATAAGGTAAGACTCTTTTATCCGGGCGTCGCGTCCTGGGAATACCTTACGAGCAAAGACCACGGCATTGGAAGATATGCTGTCATAAACAACAGAAAATCGTGCGCCGGTTGCCATATAAGCAAGGGGCTTACCTTTGATCTAAGGGATCAGGAAATAGTTAGCGGCTCGCTTAAGATGAAGGAGTCGGAAAGGCAGTTCGAACCGAGCCCTATCCAAGACAAGCCTGCCTCCATGATAGCGTCTATCCAGGCGGCATATGACGATGAATATATTTATTTCATGTTGCAGTGGGATTCCGCAGGCAAGAGCTGGGACAATCCGGCAACAAAACGGTTTGACGGTGTTGCCATACAGATAAATACCGGACGGCCCGAATTTGAAAAGTTCGGCTGTTTCATAGCATGTCATAACGATCAAAATACCATGCCCGACAGCCCCTCAAAGGATAAGGTGGCTAAACATCCGTATTACGCAAAGCTCAAACGGGATGACGTACATCTCTATGCATTCTACACCAGAAATAACGGGTGGGAAGATATAAAGGATGATGCATTGCTTGCAGACCTTCTAAAAAAGGATGGACTTATTGACCTCTGGGTGGTAGGTATAAAGGGGAAAAATATGGAGGTTAAGGACGAATTCATATTCACAGACCGCCGGGATGATTCCCGCAACGATATTGAAGCAAGCGGAACATGGGAAAATGGAAAGTATACCGTTATTATGAAGAGGAAGCTCGTAACCCTGGATCAAGAGGACATTCAGCTTAAAGCCGGCAGTTCGTTCAATATTGGCCTTGCAATTCATGACGACGGGGCTCAGAAAAGGCAGCACTATGTTTCATTTCCGGTAAGCATCGGGCTGGGGACCAAGGGAACAATAACAGCAACAAAAATAAGATAACTTAGGAGGGAGATTATGAAGAGATACCTATTTGCCATGCTATTTTTGGCGCTATGGCGTCCTCTTGCATACGGAGGAGAAGTTGACTGGGCAGCGCTCAATCCAGCGCTTGCTGACGCGACCTATATCGGGAGCAGCGCAAAATGTCTGGAGTGCCACGAGGAATACATGAACGTCTTCAAAAAGACAGCCCATTCGCGGGCCAGCCACACCATGAAGCAAAACGACTGCGAATCATGTCATGGGCCGATGAGCAAACACCTGGACGCTCCCAAAAGGCGTCCTCCACTTACGGTCTCTTTTAAAAAGGAGCGCGGATTGACGGCCCTGCAGAAAAATTCCATTTGCCTGCAGTGCCATGAAAAAGGAAAGGTAGCTATGTGGATGGGAAGTCAGCATGAAAGGGTCAGTGTTGCATGCGCAGACTGCCACAACATTCAGAAGGGAATGCCGCGGGACCTTATAAAACAGACAAATACCGACCTTTGCATCAAGTGCCATACGAAATACCGTGCAGCCATACAAAAGTCCTCTCATCACCCCCTGCGGGAAGGGAAACTCTTTTGTACTGACTGCCACAACCCGCATGGAACCATGACAGAAAAACTCGTTTCAGCAAACTCCGTGAATGAGAAGTGTTATGAATGTCATACTGAGTATCGGGGACCGTTCCTGTTTGAGCATCCGGTGGTCAGGGAAAATTGCATGACCTGTCATGAGCCGCACGGTTCAAATTTAACCTTTCTCTTAAGATTAAAACCGCCGCATCTTTGCCAGCAATGCCATGTGAACGTCATTCAGGGTCACAGCGCGTTCCTCTTCGACGGCAATGACCTGCCCGGTGGTTCAAACTTTAGCGGCAGTGTTGGCGGCAAGCGCATGGTCCAGAAAGGGTGTCCAAACTGTCATTCTCAAATACACGGCTCCAATCATCCGGCAGGGGCAAAGTTTCAGAGATAAGGATACATACATTACAAAACGAGGAGGATTGCCATGAGATTTCAAAAAAAATTACTTACAGCGCTAACACTGCTTTCAATTATACTTGGCATGCGCACAATCTCCATAGGAGCAGACACTGATGGCTATATTGAAGCAGGCGCCATGACTGTGGATCAGCGCCCTGAGTCATCAAAGTTCATGGAATATCGGGGCATAGATGAGGATGGCACATTCCCCATAGCAAACTTCAACGCTCTCTATGATACGGAAAGCCATTATTTCCTTGATTTTACCGGCAAGAACCTGGGCATTGATACAAGGAACGTATACTTAAAAGGCGGAAAATATGGGCTCTTTAAATACTTCCTTGAATATGACCAGATTGAGCAATTCATTTCAAACAACAGCAGAACGTTATTTACCAATCCCGGGTCTTCTGATTTAACACTGCCGTCAGGGTATAACAGAAACGTTGTAGCTAAAACCACAGTAGATACTATCTTAAATGGCGCAAGTGGCATCGGCGGGACCGGGAATCTGAAAGATATTGATATGAGATTAGAAAGAAAAGTTGGCAAGGCAGGATTTTCCTTCACCCCGTTTGACAATATTACCTTTGACTTTTCCTATAAACGCGAGCAAAAAGAAGGGGTCAAGGCAATCGGCGCCCTGAATGGGGGCGTAGCCAACATAGTCATTTTGCCTCAACCTGTAGATTATATTACGGATACACTCAGGGCAGCAGCGAGATACGACACTGAAAGCACGCATACGGAGTTTGAGTATTATCTCTCAAAATTTAACAATCAAGATGTTTCCCTCAGATGGGAGAATCCTTATAATAGCGGTTCTACAACAGATCCGCATCAGGTTAGGAGCGCCCTTCCGGATACCATCTATCACCGTTTCAGCCTGTCAGAGAATATGAAACTGCCGTGGTGGCACACCAGTCTTTCTCTTGCCGCTTCCTACGGCATCATGCTGCAGGATCAGGCATTTTTACCATATCATGCGGTTTCTTCAGCGACTGTGAATGGTTCAACCAATCCTCTGCCCAGACAATCCCCTGACGCAGAAGTTGATGTAATATCGCTCAACGCAAATATTGCCTCGCGGCCATCTTCTAACCTCGGCCTTAGCGCAAAGTTCATCCATTACGAAACTGTCAACAAGACACCGTCCTCGCTTTACCGGTATGTAGCGGCTGACGGCACTCCAACAACCGCAGTACCGGGGCTGAGCTCGGCGCAGTCAGTAAATAATCTGCCCTATGACATCATAAAAAATCAGGTAAAGCTTGACGCAACCGATCTTCTCCTGCCAAGTCAGAATACGACCCTTTCCATGGGATATGAGTTTGAGAAGATTGAACGGGACCACAGGGAATCAGACACAGCAGAAAATATCGGCAAAATAGGATTGCGTTCAGACCTTACGTCATTCGCCCAGGCCGGCGCGAACGGTTTATACGGAAAACGGGAGGCCCTGAATTATAACGGCAGGGTAGTCCTTGAATTGCACCCTCCGGAATATGAACAGTGTATAACAACAACTTCGCCTGCAGGATGCGGTGTTACTTCCCTTGCAAATGCCAGGAACTGGTTTAATCACCCTGATGTGCGAAAGGCTGATGTATCAGACAGGGAGCGGTATCAATACAACGGCTTCCTTAATATCTTTCCTCATTACAACGTAACCGTGGGCATTGACTATTCCAACACCATGGATGATTTTTACAATACATTACTGGGAGTGCAGAAACGAAATAACGAGATTTACACCATAAATACAACCTATTCACCCTTTGACGCGCTCTCTCTATATGCATACTATACCAATGAAAGAAACGATTCGCAGCAGGCCGGAAGACAAATAAGCGCTACTGCTACAACATGGTACAATCCAGCACTCGACTGGAGGATGGACATTAGAGATGTGAGCAATACGGCCGGCGTTGGGTTAAACATCTTGTTGCTCAATGACCGGCTGATTGTAACGCCTGACTTTATTTATGAGAGAACAACAACTGCATATACTGCTTTTGCAGGCAGCAGTTTTAATGGCTCCAGCGCAGATCTACTCCCGGCGAAGACGATACCTAACCTAAAGACGAAGCGCTATACCGTGGATATGTCAGGAAAGTATAAGCTTACGGATCACTGGACCGTGCGGGCAGGATATATATACGAGTCGTTTAAATCCGATGACTGGGCAATGGACGATATTACCCTGAATAATACAGCGTCGGTTCCAAACGCATTGTTCATCTTGAGTGAAAGCATACATGATTATATTGCCCATGTGGGAAGTGTTGCTATTGCGTATAACTGGTAACAGAGAGAAATGACAGAACCGAGGTATGAGTAATTAAGCGAGAAGTACTTTGCGAGTCAAACCCCCAGAGCCTGCCCCTGAAGGTTTCAATCAGGGGTAGTTAGCGAAACATTCGGGGATGGCGGGAATTTGGTTCCGGCTTGTCCGGATTGGAAAATCCTATCAGGACTGCGCTATCAATAATTCAGTAAAGCTCAGTCCTCATCACCTTCCTGTTTTTTCCGTGCAATATCTCATGCACTGCATTCAGAAGATCAACAGTCGAAAAAGGTTTTGATACGAGGTGAAACTTGGTTCAGGTTGTTGTTTCAAAAAAATGCGCAGAAAGGCTTTTGTCAGGCCATCTCTGGGTTTTTAATAACGAGATAAAGGCAGTCGAAGGCAATTATTCCAATGGGGATATTATCCATGTTGCTGATGGAAAGAAAAGATTTATCGGCAAGGGATATATCAATGACAACTCAAAGATAATAATCAGGCTTTTGAGCTTCAGGGATGAGGAGATAAATAAAGGCTTTTTCAGGAAAAGGATTGAAGATGCTTTAAGCTACCGGCTTTCATTGGGCTGGCAGATGGATGGCTCTTTCAGGGTCGTATTCAGCGAAGGTGATTTGCTTCCCGGTTTGATAGTGGACAAATATGAAAATGTCCTGTGCATCCAGATATTGACCCTCGGCATGGAAAGATGGAAGGAAGATGTTGTTGACATATTGAAAGAAATATTTAACCCAAAAACCATTGTTGAGCGCAGCGATGTTGATGTCAGAAAAAAAGAAGGGCTTCAGCCAAGAAAAGGGGTTCTCTACGGAGATGAAAACAGCAAAGTTGTTATAGCGCTTGACGGACTAAAGTTTGAGATAGACCTTCTGGAAGGGCATAAGACAGGTTTTTACCTTGACCAGCAGGAAAACAGAAAAATAATAGAGCCGTATGTAAAAGATAAAAGGGTTCTTGACTGCTTTGCCTATACAGGCGCATTTGCCATACATTCAGCGAAATACGGCGCAAAAGAGATTGTGGCGCTGGAGGATTCCGGCAAGGTATTGGAGATGTTACAGCAAAATATCCAGCTTAACGGCCTTGAAAATATAATAAGGGCTGAAAAAGGCGATGCCTTTGACTGGCTCCGCGAGCAATATAAAAAAGGCGAAAGATTTGACTGTGTGATGCTTGACCCGCCGTCATTTGTAAAAGGCAAGGAGGCAATGGCCGGCGCATGGCGCGGATATAAAGATATAAATATTTTGGGTTTGAAACTATTAAACGACAACGGCTATCTTATCACATCTTCTTGCTCGCAAAATATTTCTCCAACTGCATTTCTGGATATATTGAATGATGCGGCGCGGGATGCAGGCTGTATGCTCCAGCTTATTGAAAACCGCTCTCAGGCAAAAGACCATCCAATTCTAATCAGTATGCCGGAGACACATTATCTAAAATTTGTTGTGGCAAAGAAGGTTGCAAAATAAAAAAATCCCTGATATAAATACATAAATACAACGTATGAAAAATTATCTAATTTTATTATTATTATTCATCTCTATTTCGTCTCCTGTATTTGCCGGCAATATCCACTATCTTACTGTTGATGGTATTGTAAATCCTGTAATGTCAGAATTCGTTATAAAGGGCATACAGGATGCCGTAAAAGAGAATGCAGAGGCGGTAGTGATTCAGCTTGACACGCCCGGCGGTCTTGATTTGTCCATGAGGGATATTGTGAAGGCCATGCTATCTTCAGATGTTCCAGTTATAGTTTATGTTGCTCCTGCCGGCTCAAGGGCTGCGTCTGCCGGTGTATTTATAACTTATGCGGCGCACATTGCGGCAATGGCGCCAGGGACAAACATAGGCTCTGCGCATCCTGTTGCAATGGGCGGCGAAAAGATGGATGAGACAATGATGAAAAAGGTTGAAAACGACGCAGTTGCTTATTTGAAAGGTATCGCGGCAAAAAGGCACAGAAACGCAGACTGGGCTGAAAAGGCTGTGCGGCAGAGTATCAATGTGCCTGCTGAAGAGGCGCTTAAGTTGAATGTCATTGATTTGATAGCGCAGGATAAAAAGGCCCTGCTTGAGGCAATAGATGGAAGAAAGGTAGAGATTATTTCAGGAGAAAAGATTTTAAAAACAGCAAAAGCAGAGATAAAAGATATAGAGATGGGACTCCGGCACAAGATATTAAATGCCATAACAAACCCGAATGTAGCATATATCCTAATGATGATCGGTCTCATTGGTCTTTACTTTGAGCTTTCAAATCCAGGTCTAATCCTGCCTGGTGTTGTTGGCGCAATATGCCTTGTCCTTGCATTCTATGCGTTTCAGACTCTTTCTGTAAATTACGCGGGTCTGCTTTTAATCGGTCTTGCCGTGCTTTTCTTTATAGCAGAGATAAAGGTAATGAGCTATGGCCTTCTGACAGTTGCGGGTATCGTTGCGCTTACCCTCGGCTCGCTCATGCTCTTTGAATCGCCTCTGCCTTTTATGCAGGTTTCGCTTTGGGTTGTATTGCCAATGGTTATAAGCATCACTGTTATATTTCTCGGCGCAATGTATTACGGCCTGAAGATACGGCATAAAAAACCGATAAGCGGCGCAGAGGGCTTGCTTGATGAGATAGGCATCGCAAATACAGATATTGGAAAGGAGGGAAAGATTTTTATTGACGGCGAATACTGGGATGTGTGGAGCGATGAGCCGATAAAGGCCGGGGGAAAGGTAAGGGTGGTTGAAGTAGTAGGGCTGAAATTGAAGGTAGCAAAAATATAATTAAAAAAGGAGGCTTTATGATTTTAGGAATAGGCACAGGGACTTTGATTTTAATCGGCATAATAGTATTAATACTCTTCAATGCCATAAACATCCTGAAAGAGTATGAAAGAGGCGTTGTATTCTTCCTCGGAAGATACCAGAAGGTAAAAGGGCCGGGGCTTGTCTTGATATTTCCCGGCATCCAGAAGATGGTGGTGATGAGTTTAAGGACTGTAACATTGGATATCCCTCCGCAGGATGTAATTACGAGAGACAATGTCAGCATCAAGGTAAATGCGGTCGTATATTTCAGGGTTCTTGCCCCTGAAAAGGCGCTTATCAGTGTGGAAAATTATCTCTATGCAACATCCCAGCTTGCCCAGACAACTTTGAGAAGCGTATGCGGCCAGGGAGAGATGGATGAACTCCTCTCAGCAAGAGAGAAGATAAATAAGCAGCTTCAGGAGATTCTGGATAAGCAGACAGAGCCGTGGGGGGTGAAGGTGGCTCTCGTGGAACTGAAGGCAATAGACCTGCCGGATGAGATGAAGAGGGCAATGGCAAAACAGGCAGAGGCAGAGAGGGAAAAGAGGGCAAAACTGCTCCATGCAGAGGGTGAATTCAATGCCGCTCAAAAGATAGTAGATGCAGCTAATCTGATGAGCCAGAATCCGACAGCCCTGCAGCTACGTTATCTCCAGGCATTGACGGAGATTGCTACAGAAAAGAATTCAACCATTATATTTCCATTGCCGATAGATTTAATAAGTATGTTTATGAAACAAAAATAACAACTTGACGGCAAGACACTTCTTATGGAAGGATAGTATTGCATGGGTATTGATCAAAAAACTGTGCTGATAGCTGACAGCAACCGGGTAGATATTCTGCGCTTGTCCCTCCTGCTTAAAAGATTGGACTATTCTGTGCTTACAGTTTTAAACTGTTTCGATGTTATAAAGAAAACAGCCGTTTTCAACCCTGATATTGTGCTTATAAGTATCAGGATGTCTGATATGGACAGCACCGCATGTATGGAACACATTAAGAAGGATGCACATTTGAAAGCAATACCTTTTGTGACCATGGGTGAAAAATCTGATGCAAATGCCCTGGAAGACAGTCTTAAGAAAGGGGCAGCCGCACACATATTCAAGCCATTAAGCCCTACTTCGCTTTACCGCCTTGTCCAAAAGATAACAGAAAAAAAGCCGAGGGAAAATGTAAGGGCCAGAATTATATTTAAAACTACTATTTTATATCAAAACATCAGGAGGGTGTCTTTCGCAAGCAATTTGTCTGAAGCCGGGGTCTTTATACGGTCAATTAAACCTATTCCAGTTGGTACAAAGGTTTCCATTTCCATGGACCTTCCTAGCGCAAAACCTATTGAGCTTGAAGGTGTTGTTATCAATATAGTTGAGTTCAATAGAGACAGCTTTATAGAGCCGGGCATGAGTATCCGCTTTGCCAACATAGATAAAAATATACAGCTTGGCTTAAGAAAGTTTATAGAGGAACAGCTAACATACGACCTGGATCCAAATCTTGAGCTATAACCCAAATTCCGCGGCAAAACCCATGCCCTTGGTTTTATGCGATATGACTATTTATTTTTTAAGAGGGCTATCTTCAGGGTAGTATGCGCCGCATCCTGCCACGGCCAGAACATCGCTATTACGACCGTTCCGTCAGACCCATTCTTAAATAAGGTTTGATTATCAGAAATACCGCCAAATTCCTCTGTCAAATGCATATCGTGCTTGGCAGGTTTCACTCCTGCAACTTTTATGGGGGGACCAAGAAAACTTGCAATTACCTTATTCCAGTCGTCTGTTTCTTTGCTGTAGAATACCAATTCACAATACTCTGCTGTTGAGGCCCGCTTTTCGCAAATATTTAGATGGCTATATCTTTCGCTGATATCTGCTAATGTCATATAAAATCCCTTTCTTTATCAATACTCCATCACTTTCTTTAACGCCTTTATAACCTTCTCCTTTGAAGGCGCGTAATAATCCTCAAGTCTTGCCATCGGGATTACTGCGTCAAGGCCGGTAACCCTTATTATTGGCGCCTTTAAATGGAGCATTGCCTCTTCTGCTATAAATGCAGAAAGTTCAGCGCCAAAACCGCAGTTTCTCGTTGCCTCATGCACAATAACAACCCTTCCGGTCTTTTTAACTGAATTTAAAATTGTATCCTCATCATAAGGCCTTAATGTCATTAAGTCAATTACCTCTGCGTCAAATCCCTCTATGCTTTCCAGAACCTTGTGTAACATGCTCCCCCATGCGATTACTGTAATATCCTTGCCTTCCTGCACAACCTTTGCCTTGCCAATGGGTATTGTGTATTCAGTCTCAGGAACCTCTTCTTTTATGAGCCTGTATAATCTTGTCGGCTCAAGGAATATCACCGGATCAGGGTCTCTTATGGCTGATATGAGAAGGCCCTTTGCATTATATGGAGAGCTTGGCACAACAACCTTTATCCCCGGCATGTGGCAGAGCAGGGCTTCTGTGGATTCTGAATGGAGTTCGGGAGGTTTGATACCAAGACCATAAGGCGTTCTCACAACCAGCGGGCATGTGTAGCGCCCCCTTGAGCGGGAGCGAATCCTTGAGGCATGAGAAAAGAGCTGTTCAATGCCTGCGTATATAAATCCCATAAACTGTATCTCTACAACAGGCTTCAGGCCGTATACTGCCATGCCTATGGCTGTGCCGATAATGCCGGACTCTGCAAGCGGCGTATCAAATACCCTGTCAGGGAATTTTTCCATAAGGCCCTCGGATATTCTAAAGACCCCGCCATCCTTGCCCACATCCTCACCGATGAGGACAACATCCTTGTCCTTCTCCATCTCCTGCCGTAAGGCAAGGTTTATGGCCTGAACCATATTTATTCTTGCCATAGTTTTAATTCCTTTATCTGTCTCTGTGAAAGTTCTTTATATGTAAAACTTATTATATCCTTCTTGTCCGGCAAACCCGCGGCCTCTTCTTTCTTTATCTCGCCATCCACAAACTCTATTACCTTTTTTTTCACATCATCTTCATAAACCTGAGTCCAGAGCCTCTTTTTTTCCATATACAGTTTAAGCCTCAGGAGCGGGTCTTTATCTTTCCATCTTTCCACATCCTCTTTTGAACGGTATCTTGACGCATCATCAGCAGTTGTATGGTCGGCCATCCTATATGTAAAACACTCTATAAGTGTTGGGCCTTTACCTGCCTTTGCCTTTTCAAGGGCGTCCTTTGTTGCCTTGTAAACCGCAAACACATCATTGCCGTCCACCTGTATGCCTTCAAAGCCGTAGGAATAGGCCTTTTGAGCTATTGTTTTTGCTGCTGTCTGCTTTTCGCGGGGAAGTGATATTGCCCACTGGTTATTCTGGCATATAAACACAACAGGAAGTTTATACACGCCTGCAATATTAAGACTTTCGTGAAAATCGCCCTTTGACGAGCCGCCGTCGCCGAAATATGCCGCTGTTGCTATTCTGTGCCCTTTTATCTTTGCGGCAAAGGCTGTGCCAACAGCATGGATCATATGGGTGCCAACAGGAACAGATACGGGAAATATGCTTAAATCGTCGGGGGTCTTCATACCCCTTTCATCGCCTGTCCAGTATTGAAAAAGCATCCAGATCGGATACCCCAGTGTGATATACACCCCCATCTCCCTGAAAGACGGGAATACCCAGTCTGTTTTTTCAAGGGCATAGGCGCTGCCTATCTGTGATGCCTCCTGGCCGAGGATGGATGCGTATGTGCCAAGCCTTCCCTCTGCGTGAAGCTGGAGCGCGCGCTGGTCAAATTGCCTTGAAAGGATGAAGAGTTCAAATATTTTTTTGAGGTCATTATCGGAAAGATTGGGAAGGAGGGCGGCATCTGCATTACCCTTTTCATCAAGTATCTTAAGTTCTTTTACTTCAAATCTTTCTATTATATTTTCCGGCATATTGGCTTGAAGCCTATCACAAGAAATAGGTGTAGTCAAGGCGAGTTGGACACCTGTCTTTTGTATTGATACCACACCCTGCACGTTCCATCCATAGACACCATACACGGCCCATAAGGAGCATCCGGAACGCAGGTGTTTCCGAAAAGCGGGCACTCTGTTGGTTTTATCTTTCCAATCATTATAAGGTGGCAAGAGCAGCCGGGGTTTATATCCAACCCCCCTTCTTTTGTTTTGATATCAAATCTGTATCGTGCATCGCGCATCTTGTATCTTTCTTTCAATCTCAGCCCTGACCTTGGTATTTTTCCGATGCCGCGCCAGTATGCAGGCACAACATCAAAAACCTCTTTTATCGCCATTTGCGCCTTTGGATTCCCGTTATCCTGCACAGCCCTTTGATACACATTTTCGCATTTTGCAGTTCCTTTGTTTATCTGCCTGATTATTGCCAGCACAGCCATAAGCACATCAACAGGCTCGAAACCTGCTGCCACTGTGGGCATCCTGTATGCCTCTGGAAAAAGCCTATACTGCTTAAGACCCATTACTGTGGTTACATGTCCGGGTATCAGAAAACCGTTTATGCAGATGTCGCCGACTCCTAACAGAAACTCCATAGAAGGGGGTATAAGGCGGTGGGAAACAAGTATGCTTAAGTTATCAGGAATACCGGACTGAACAAGGCTTGCCACACCGCAGGCAGTGGTTTCAAAACCTACTGCAAACAAAACAACTTCTTTTAAAGGATTTTCTCTGGCAATCTTTAAGGCGTCAAACGGTCCATATACAACCCGTATATCAGCGCCCTGCGTTCCGGCATCAGAGAGAGAACCTGCCGATGATGGAACTCTAATCATATCCCCGAATGTGGCAATTACGGCCTCTTTCTCCAAAGCAAGTTCAACTGCGAATTCTATATCATGCCCTGGGCATACGCACACGGGACAGCCCGGCCCTGCAATCACATCCACATTATCCGGCAGCAATCCCCTTAATCCAAAACGGCTTATGACATTCTCATGCGTTCCGCATACATGCATTATCTTGACAGGGCGCTTTAAAGGCGCTTCTTTGATCTTTTTAACAAGATTCTCGACAATGGTCTTGTCTCTGTATACGGATTCTATAACCATTTCTGCCGATTATATTCCTTTCTTTTACTCATTGCAAAGCTTTACTAAAATCAGCAAGTGTGCTATTTAAAATACGGGAGAGAGAATATGGAATTCAGACATTTTTTGTTTTTGACTCCTGACTTTTGACTTCTTAAATTGGAGGTATTATGGCAGACGCAAAACAAGCGGCAAAAGATGTTAAGGTAGAGCTTCAGATAGATGACGACATTGCCCAGGGCATGTATACAAACCTGGCAGCGATAAATCACAGCGAAAATGAATTTGTCTTTGACTTTATCTTTCTCCAGCCGCAGTCGCCAAAGGCAAAGGTAAGGTCAAGGGTAATACTCAGCGCAAAGCACGCAAAGAGGTTCTTAAACGCATTGCAGGATAATATCCGCAGATACGAAAATAATTTCGGGAAGATAGAGGAAATTAAAGGCCCTGCAATAGATACCAGTTTCATGCATTAACAGACTATTTGATATGTCCTCCCGCCGTTTCATATTAAGCCTTTTCGGGGCTTTATTATTCCTCCTGTCTTTCAGAAAGAGGCTGGCCATGGCAAGTATATTTTTTAAACCAAAAAAGAAGATGAAGCCAAGAATACCGTCTGACCTTTTTACAGAAGGGGATAAAGCGCTTGTCGCCGTTGCAGGCGGCGGTACAGTAAAGGAGATGATAAGGGAGGCTGTGTCCCTCATCGGCGGTTTTGAAAGGCTTAATATCAAAGGCAAGACAGTCCTTGTAAAACCCAATTGCGTATCAGGGGAGAAAAATCCGGCGACAACAAATCCAGAGGTTGTAAAGGCAGCAGTAGAAATCCTTTATGAACAAGGGGCAAAGAAGGTCTATGTTGGCGACATGTCTGCCCTTGCCACCCTTTCCACTGTAAGAAATATGAAACGAAACGGGATAAAGAAGGCGGCGGAGGATGCAGGCGCAGAGGTTATTGTGTTTGAGGATTATGACTGGGTTGAGGTGGAACTGCCGGGCGCTTTGTATATTGATAAGGCGTATGTTACAGAATGGATTTACAATGTGGACATTATAATAAATCTGCCTGTCATAAAGACACACAGGTCTGCAAGCTACACCATCACGTTAAAAAACTTCATCGGATGCACCCACCTGAAACAAAGGCCGTATCTTGTAGACTCCAGCCATTGGGAGGAGCTTATATCGGAATTTAACATTGCCTATCGTCCTGATTTAAATATTGTTGACGGCACTGTCTCCATGATAGAGGGCGGGCCGTGGGAAGGGACGTCGGCAGATACAAATCTCATAATAGCAAGCGGAGCCCGTGTTGCAGCGGATATAATTGGCCTTGGCATAATAAAATCCTTCGGCAAATGGAAGATGGTTGCAGAAAAGGATGTCTGGGAGCAGAAGCAGATAAAAAGGGCAATAGAACTTGGAATTGGCAGAGGCAAGGATAAGATAAAGTTTATTTCAGGTTCAGGAGATAAAAAATTTAGGGAGTTGATGGAGCGGGTGAGGAGAGAGACGGGTTTTTAATCCACTATCTTTTTAAACTCCTCCTCTGTAATTATCTTAAGTCCCTTTTTTTTTGCCTCATCATATTTTGAGCCTGGCTCTGTTCCGACGACCACATAATCAACACCCTTGCTTATGCCTGCGGCTACCTTACCCCCATGTTTCTCCACAAGCTCTTTTGCCTTATCCCTTGAAAAAGATTCCAGTGCGCCTGTAAATAAAAAAGTCTTGCCGGATAGTTTTCCGCGCCCAGAGGGCACCCGCATTTTCATTTGAGAAACTACAACACCTGCCTTTTTTAGTTTTTCAATAACTTTCCTGTTGTGCGGCTCCTGAAAGAAATCATAGATGCTCTCTGCTGTTTCAGGCCCGATATCACGGACAGATAGTAATCTATCTTTGTCTGCCTCCATAATTGCCTCAAGGGTTCCGAATTCCTCTGCAAGGACATGCGCCATGTGTTCCCCCACCTGCCTTATGCCGAGGCCATAGATGAGCCTTGGAAGTGTAGGTGTTTTGCTCTTTTCAATCGCATCAATCAAGTTATCCGCCGATTTTTCAGCCCATCTTTCAAGTTTTAAAAGGTCAGACTTTTTAATATAATACAAATCAGCAACATCCATTATAAGGCCGTCATCAACAAACTGCTCAATATGTTTGTCTCCAAGCCCTTCAATATCCATTGCCCTCTTTGACACAAAGTGCTTTATAGTCTCTTTTATCTGCGCGGGACAGGAAAGGCCGCCTGTGCAATAGTGTATCTTGCCAATCCGCTCAATCTTAGAATGACAGGACGGACATTCATGAGGGATTGTATAGGTTTTCTCCTTACCCGTCCTTTTTTCCTTTATGACCATTACAACTTCAGGTATAACATCGCCTGCCCTCGCCACAACAACCGTATCGCCGATTCGCACATCTTTTCTATCTATCTCATCCTGATTATGAAGCGTCGCCCTCGTTATAGTTACACTTCCCGTTATATCTCCGATCTCCACAGGTTCCATAACAGCAACAGGCGTTAATGCGCCTGTCCTGCCTACGTCGGCAATAATATCTTTTATCCTTGTTGTTCCTTCCCGCGCCTTAAATTTATAGGCAAGCACCCATTTGGGGTATCTTGTCCGAACGCCGAGCCTTTCCTGAAGTTCAAGATTATTTACCTTAATGACTATTCCGTCAACGCCATATGGCAAACCGTCCCGCTTTTCTTCCATCTGGCTGTGATAATCTATTGCCTCGTCAATACCGTTACATATTTTTACAAGAGGGTTGATTTTTAAGCCGAAAGCCTTTAAAGCATTAAGTGTTTCAAAATGGGTGGTAAATTGAACCCCCTTAACAGTGCCGATGCCATAGCAGAATATGTCGAGCGGCCTTAAAGCCGTTATCTTTGAATCCAATTGCCTCAATGACCCTGCAGCGGCGTTTCTCGCGTTTGCAAACAGAACTTCACCCCTTTCTTCCAGTTCTTTATTAATCTTTTTAAACGCCTTGATGGAGAGAAAAACCTCCCCGCGCACCTCAAGGCGAAATGGAGCCCTTAGCGGCGAGTGGCTGGCGCTGGGGGATGTAAGAAGCCTCATTGGTATACTCCTTATTGTCTTAAGGTTCTGTGTTATATCTTCACCCGTGTATCCATCGCCCCTTGTAGAACCTGTTGTAAACACACCGTTTTCGTAGATAAGTTCCACAGCAAGTCCGTCTATCTTTGGCTCTACGACATATTCAATTTCATGGTTTATTCCAAGCTCTTTTCTTACACTGGCGTCAAATTTTTTCGTCTCTTCAATACTGAAGGAATTTTCTATAGAAAGCATAGCCATGGTATGTTTAACTGTTCCGAATGCTTCCGAAGGTTTTGCGCCGACTCGTTGGGTAGGGGACTCAGTGGTGATAAGTTCAGGATATTTTGCCTCAAGCTCAATAAGCCCCCGCATAAGCTTGTCATACTCAGCATCGGAGACTACAGGGCTGTCCAGCACATAGTAACGGTAGTTGTGGAAATTTATCTCATCCCGCAGTTTATCAACCTCTTTCTTAATATCTTTTATGGGGTTTGGCATAGCCCAATATTTAGCATAAAATTGAGATGGTAGCAAAGAACAAAAATTGATACAATTCCAGGCGCTTATGCTGAAAGGATTTTTAAATCTGCTCCTGCCGCCAATATGTCCTCTATGCAGCAGCGATGCCCTTGACGGCAGATTTTGCCAAAAATGCCTTGACAGCGTAAGCCTGATTACAGGCCCAATCTGCATTTGCTGCGGCAGACCTTTCGTTTCACAGGAATGTGAATCGCATCTGTGCTGGGAATGCATAAAAAAACCTGAGAAAATAGCTTTTTCAACGGCAAGGAGTTTTTTTGTATATAAAGGGGCTTTGTTAGATGCCATCCATATGTTTAAGTATAATGGCAAAACCTCTCTGGCAAAGCCTCTGATAGCGATAATAGCTGACTCGCAACCTGTTTTTGAAAAAACCGGATTATTATTTAACAGCCATGATTTGATAGTCCCTGTGCCTTTGCATAAAAAAAGACTTAAAGAACGCGGTTTCAATCAATCGCTAATTCTGGCAAAAGGGCTTGCCGAGATATACAACCTGCCTGTAGATTATCTGAACCTTAAGAGAATACGCGAAACAGACCCGCAGATAAATCTGAAGGGGGAGGACAGGATAAATAATGTCAGGGGCGCTTTTGCGGCAGAAGACACGGCGGCCTTTAAAGATAAAAGGGTCTTGCTTATAGATGATGTCTATACAACCGGCGCGACTGTTCTTGAGTGCAGCAGGGTCTTGAAAAAGGCCGGTGCTAAAAACATAGATGTAGTTACCCTTGCAAGGGTGGCTAATCTGTGATACGAGATATCTATGGCTAAAAACAAGCTTGTTGCCCTGCGAACATTAAAGAAACATATTGGCAGCGCCAGAAAAAAAGGTAAAATTATTGTCTTCACAAACGGCTGTTTCGATATTATTCACGCAGGACATGTCCGTTACCTTAATAAAGCAAAATCGCTTGGCGATATACTCATAGCAGGATTAAACAGCGACATATCTGTAAAAAAGATAAAAGGCGAAAAAAGGCCTATTGTGCCGCAAAAGGAAAGGGCAGAGGTTTTATCAGGCCTTGAGGCAGTTGATTATGTGGTTATCTTTAATGAGCCGACACCCATAAAACTTATAAAGGCTGTTCTGCCGGATGTCCTTGTAAAGGGCGCAGACTGGGCAGGCCATGCAATTGTAGGCGCTGATGTGGTAAAAAAGGCCGGCGGCAGGATTGCAAGGATAAAATTAGTAAAGGGGAGGTCAACAACAAATATAATAAAAAAGATTTTGGAACTTCACCAATGAAAATTTAAGATTTATTTTATTTTTATATGCTTCTTTGATTTATGCTTTGGCATGTCAGGCGATGCGGCGAGCATATCCTTTACCTTTATCTTCCATCCTTCATCTTTAAGATAAAGAGGCACCTCTGCGTTAACATAAGAAATATCATTTGACTGGTCTTCAAAACCTAGCTTTGCCGATACAACTGCCTTGCCTGAAGAATATAATTTAACCTTTACATCCTGAACCTTTTGCCAGCAGCAGGCAAGCCTTTTCTTTTCATTTGTTATGCGGCTTATAAATTTTTCTTTTGACAGCGCAGACTTGTCTCTATCCGCAAATTTATCATAGAGGCTGTCAAATTTATGCTCATACCATAATTCAACAATCTCATTAAAAGCAGACTTTGCCTGTTGTGTCTTCTCGGCCTCTTTATCGCTGGTCAAGGCATAGATATTATGGCTTGCCAAAAAAGTTAGATGTAAAACCATCAATATAGCGAGCATCCATCTATTCATTTCCATAGTTCGTATTATCTCCCTAAAAATACAGGACCGTTAACGTTTCTCATCACATATTCGGTGGTGCTTCCAAGAACCATCTCTACAATTCTTGAATGGCTGGTTACGCCCATGAACAGTATGTCGTGGTTATTTTCCTTATAATATCTAACTATTTCCTGCGGAGTGTCTCCTTTAACCGAGATAAATTGAGGCTGGATATTATAAGGCTTGAAATATTCTTTTGCCTCTTTCAAAAGGGCTTCACCGTTCCCATCCCTTGAAACCGTTAAAACTGTTAACGGAAGTTTCAATGTCTTTACAAATTCAGCGGCGGAATGCATGGCGCGGCTTGCCGTAAAACTCCCGTCGTATGCAAAGAGCGGGTTCGACGGCTCCTTATATTCATCAGAGACAATAATTACAGGCCTTGGAGATTTCCTTACTACGCCCTCAGTAGTTGAGCCGAGAAGGCCATATTCAAACTGGATGTTTACCCCCCTGCGGCCCATTATGACAATATCCGCAAGTTTCGCCCTTTCGCATATCGTATTTGTAACTATTCCAAATCCCTGCGCGCCGTCATAAGCCACCTTTTCACGCTCGCAGGTTTCCCTGAATTCCTTTAAAATACCCTTGCCCTTATTTTCCAATATCTCTCTCATCTTTGTTGAGAAATTTAAGAAAGGTTCAAAGCCAAGAGAGCCCGAAAGGTCGTGAAGGAAAGGGCCTTCCATTACAACAACATCAACAACATAGAGGCCGATTACCTTGGCGTCAAATTTCCTGGCAAGCCAGATTCCGTAAGAAAGCGCCGTCCTGCTGTGATTTGAACCGTCCTGCGGTATGAGAATATTCTTGAACATAGTTGCCTCCCCCTAATCATCTTAAACCCCAGTCATTTACTGGGACGATTGTTTATCAGGAACTCTATCTCTGCTATCTGCACACCGCTAATTTTACCGAAATGAGTCCCTCTATGCAAGTAATATCTAATCATAATACTTTAATTTCCTTGACGCCGCATTTATCTTCAACTAAACTTTAAACATGAAGAAAACCTTTATCCTGTCTCCTTCCACTATTGTCTTCGTAGTAGATGTTGCCCCTCGCATATCCGATATGGAGATAATTGAAAAGCTTACAAAATTGGAAGAAGGACAGAAAGTGTAGTCAATGGTCTGGAGTCAAATGAATCTCTCCGATACCATATCTGCCATAGCAACCCCTCATGGAGAAGGCGGAATCGGCATTATAAGGATAAGCGGCGCTGATGCAGAAAACATTGCCAGAACTGTATTCAAACCCCGCAAAATTCCCCCTTCTGTCCCCCTTTGTCAAAGGGGGATACAGGGGGATTTTGCAAAAGGGGGGATTTTTGAAAACCGCCGCCTCTACTTCGGAACAATCTTTAACCCATCCGATAACACCCCTCTTGATGACGCGCTTATGGCAATAATGAGAAAACCAGATTCCTTCACAGGCGAGGATGTGGTGGAATTTCACTGTCACGGCGGCCAGCTTGTGCTGCAAAGGGTGCTGGAGGCTGTTTTGCGGCAGGGGGCGCGATTGGCAGAGCCAGGCGAATTCAGCAAAAGGGCATTTTTAAACGGCAAGATGGATCTGGCCCAGGCAGAGGCTGTTATAGATTTAATAAGGGCAAAGACAGATTTGAGCTTAAGGCTTGCACGTCTTCAGATGGAGGGCGTTCTTTCCAGAAAGGTAAATCAGATAAAAGAGTCTGCCGTAGGTCTTCTTGTTTCCATAGAGGCAGGCCTTGATTTTCCGGATGAAGAGGACGTGACAATCCTTTCTGGTTCGGAGATTAACAAACGACTAAAGCAAATAAGCGGCGAAATAAAGAAACTCCTTTCCACATACGAAGAGGGGAAGATTATACGGGAAGGGATAAACTGCATTATCCTGGGAAGGCCTAATGTCGGAAAGTCAAGCCTTTTAAATCTCCTCTTAAAAGAGGAACGCGCCATTGTTACAGCAATTCCCGGGACAACCAGGGATATTATAGAGGAGGTTGTTAATATAAAAGGCATACCGCTAAGACTCATGGACACAGCAGGCCTAAGAGAGACACAGGATGAGATTGAAAGCATAGGCATACGGTTTACCATGAAAAGGCTTGAATCCAGCCAGATGGTTCTTTTTGTAGTGGATCTGTCGGATGGCGAATTTAAGGAAGATATCGGAATTCTGGAAAAGATTTCGGACAAAAAAATTATTATTATTGGGAATAAGATAGATAAGGCATCTATAGAGGCTGTCAGTTCCTTCCATAGCGCATTCAAAGAAATGACAAAGTTAGAGATTTCCGCGCTGCTGAATAAGGGCATTGAGGAGTTAAGACAGACAATATACAATGAGGCAATCGGGCATAAGGCCGATGAATCTATTGGCGTAGTTATCTCCAATGTGCGGCACAAGATTAGCCTTGAAAAGGCGCAGAGGGCTGTTGCAAAGGCAGAAGAAGCCCTGGAAAACGGCCTGTCCGGAGAATTCATTGCAGTAGAGCTTAAAGAAGCAATAGAAAGACTCGGCGAAATAACAGGGGCAGTAACAACAGAGGATATTCTTGACAGGATATTCAGCCAGTTTTGCATAGGAAAATAAACCACGCAATCACTGAAGCGCTTAACCTATTGACAATAAAGGCCATATTGCTACAATAGCCCAACAAATAAACTTATGAGGCATATCTAATGTCTACAATAAAATCCGATATAAAACAAATTGCTAAATCCGCAAGAGAGGCATCTTTAAAGCTTGCCAATATAAATACTGGCGTAAAGAATAAAGCCCTTTTAAGGATGTCCGATGAGCTTCTGAAAAATGGAAACAAAATAGAAGAGGCTAACAAAAAAGACATTAAAGCCGCAGAGGACAAGGGTTTATCAAGGGCAATGATTGACAGGCTTACAATTACCGACAAGGTTTTAAAGACCATGTCCGACGGCATAAAAGAGGTTGCCGGCCTTTCTGACCCTGTTGGCGAGGTTACCCGTATGTGGAAAAGGCCAAATGGCCTTCTTGTCGGGAAGATGAGGATACCGCTTGGCGTTATCGGAATAATCTATGAGGCAAGGCCGAATGTTACTGCTGATGCGGCAGCGCTTTGTTTAAAATCAGGCAATGCTGTTGTCTTAAGAGGCGGTTCAGAGGCAATAAATTCAAACCTTGCCATTGCAAAGGTTTTGCAGGATGCGTGCAGAAAAGAAGGTATTCCTGACACGGCAATTCAGGTTGTGCCGACAACCGACAGAGAGGCAGTTTTGGAGATGTTGAAACTTGAGGAATATATTGACCTCATTATTCCCAGGGGCGGCGAGGGGCTTATCAGGTTTGTTGTAGACAATTCTAAAATCCCTGTTATCAAGCACTATAAAGGCGTGTGCCACATATTTGTGGATGAATACGCTGATTTAGATATGGCTCTTAAGGTGTGTTTTAACGCCAAGGTTCAAAGGCCTGGGGTTTGCAATGCTATGGAGACTTTGCTTGTCCATAAAAATATTGCCAAAGAGTTTTTGCCGAAAATGGGCAAGAAATATCAGGATGCTAAAGTTGAACTCAGGGGATGCGCGGAAACAAGAAAGATTCTGCCATATGCCAAACCCGCAGCAGAAGAGGACTGGCCGGCAGAGTATCTGGATTTGATTCTTGCGATAAAGGTTGTAAAAGATATGGATGAGGCAATATCGCACATTGCAAAATATGGGTCGCTTCATACTGAATCAATAATCACAAAGGATTACAGCAACAGCCAGAGATTTTTGCGGGAGGTCAATTCATCGACTGTCCTTATAAATGCCTCTACAAGATTTTCTGACGGCTTTGAGCTTGGCCTTGGCGCGGAGATCGGCATATCAACAACAAAGATTCACGCCTTTGGCCCGATGGGGCTTCTTGAGCTTACAACACAGAAATTTATAATTTATGGAGAGGGGCAGGTAAGGGAGTAATTTAAGCAGCAGTGTATCTGCAAATATCCCGTTTTAATCTTGATAGGTTTATTTATTTGACCTAATATCAGCAAAAACGATGCTGCGGCATAAAAAAGAATGTTAGCTTGACCAAGATACCCAGAGACTCGTATGCCGACCACCGACGAAATGAACATCTCGCTCGATGATGCGAAGTTCTTCAACGACAAGATAGGGGAGATAGTGCGAGGCCCTGATCACGGTCACGATCTCGCGGTCGTTCGGCGTTACTTTCGTGGCTATTTGCACTGTTGGAAGACCGTCTTGCATCTCGTTCGAGAGGCCAAAGGATTTGGGGCACCGAGACAGACGAAGAGCTGGATCGCTTGGTGTAAGCGATGGCAGTCTGGGCATCTGGACTCGCGAGACGTCGACCTCATGGACCAGCTTCGCGAAACGAGAGATTACGATACACACACCGGAACAATCGTGATTACCGGCGAAGTCGCGGCCGGGCTTTTCCCACTTGTCTTCGTGAGCCCTGTGACAACGTCGCACACCAGGAGAGAATTGGTAACCTGCACAAGAAGAGGTCTCGATCTAATCAGCGCAATCATTGCAACACACGCGAGTACGCCGTAAGGAACAGTATCTCTTCGGCACCAGCTTTCTCTCGAAGTAGTCCTCTTCTCGAGCGCTTCCGGAAGTTGATACAAAATGTGGAAGGACAGGTTAACAACCGAATGGAGCCGACGCGCCTGTCCGTCTGTGCGATCATGTCGCTGAAGGCGCTCGGCTCATTAGGAAACGTTGGAATTTCCCAACCTGACGCTCCAGACGGTCTACGCCGCTGAGCGGGCCACAAAGTCAAAATCAAATGAAAATCGATTTTGCCCTTGCATTTCTGATTAGACATCTGCTATTATATATTTAGACAGTCACTTAACGCTGTAGTATTATTAGTTATTTTAAAGAGTTAAAAACATGGCACGTGTAAATCTCAAAAAAGAGTTCAAATTTTATCTCGACCACCAGAACGAGTTGGTGGAAAAGTACAACGGTAAATTCATCGTGATAAAAGATGAAGATGTCATCGGAGCATATACATCTGAATCCGACGCAATTGAAACAACATCAAAGACACATGAACTCGGGACTTTTCTCGTACAGAAGTGTGAACCTGGAACAGCAGGATATACCCACACCTTCCATTCCCGTGTGGTTTTTGTCTAATGCCACCCGCCGGCTCCCGCAGTTTCACTCTTCAGAGTAACGGTGGTCTTCTTAATCAGCTTATAACCGATATTGAAATTGCTCCTGCTTTTGATCCAGCCACCGCAGCACAACAAACAAATCCATATAAACCGTATAAAGCCCTTTGGGATACGGGCGCCACGGGAACCGTAATCACCAAAAAGATTGTCGATGATTTAGGTTTGAAGCAGATCGGCATAACAAAAGTATTTCATGGTGACGGATCAACCGATCAGCCGGTTTATTATATTAACATCATGCTCCCTCATCGGGTTGCCTTCTCTTACATTCGTGCGACCGAAGGGAAGCTTACTGGATTTGATGTTCTCGTCGGAATGGACATAATAGTAAAAGGTGATTTTGCCATTACGAACTCAGATGGTAAAACAACTTTCTCGTTCAGGATACCATCAGAGATCTGCATTGACTTCGTGAAAGAACATAATAGCAAGAACGCCCCACCTCGTGTCGGAAGAAACGATCCCTGCTCCTGCGGTAGCGGCAAGAAATACAAAAAGTGCCACGGTAAATAGTGTATTTCCTGTATTTCTAGCAAGCATTTACATCACCAGAACAACCTCTTATTCCAACCAGAAGATCGAGAGCGTCCGGGGCACGCCCCGCGTCTCATCTTAGCGCTATCCTTTGACCATTCTTTTCAAGCTCTTTTCAAAGGGTTTTCCGGCAATCCCATTTTCTGTGATAATGGCTGTTACCAGTCTGTTCGGTGTTACATCAAAGGCAGGGTTTCTTACCTTTATGCCAAGAGGGGCAATGGGAATGTTTTTTATATGTGTAATCTCCCTTATATCCCTTTCCTCAATCGGAATCTTATCTCCATGTTTTATGTCTAAATCTATAGTGGATATGGGGGCGGCAACATAAAAAGGTATCTTGTGCTCCTTTGCGAGAACCGCAACAGAATATGTCCCTATCTTATTAGCCACATCGCCATTTGCGGCAATCCTGTCAGCGCCAACAATTACCAAATCTATCAATCCCTTTTTCATCATATATCCTGCCATACTATCAGTTATAAGCGTGGTATCTATGTTGTCTTTCATAAGCTCCCACGCTGTGAGCCTTGATCCCTGCAAAAATGGCCTTGTCTCATCCGCAAAAACCTTGATTTTTTTCCCATCTTCAATTGCCGCCCTTATTACGCCAAGGGCTGTGCCGTAACCGGCGGTTGCAAGCGCGCCTGCATTGCAGTGTGTAAGCACAGTTGCCTTATTTTTTATGAGCTTGCTTCCATACCTGCCCATCTTTTTATTTATCTCAATATCTTCATCATGAATCCCTTTTGCCTCCTGAACAAGTCTTTCCTTAATCTCATCCGGAGACATCCCTGTATCTGCCTTTACAACCCGCTTCATCCTGTCAATTGCCCAGAAAAGGTTTACTGCTGTCGGACGGGTGGAGGCCATAACCTTGCAAATCTTTTCAAACTCTTTTACAAATCCCTTGCGCCCTTTCGCATTTATCTGAGATGCGCCCAGCGCAACGCCCATTGCCGCTGCAACGCCGATTGCAGGCGCGCCTCTTACAACCATCTCCCGTATGGCCTCTGCCACATCAAGGAAATCTGTATATGTCCTATAGACCTCTTCGTTTGGCAAAAGCCTCTGGTCTATCATTACAATGCTGTTGTTTTTCCATTCTACGGTTTTAAACATACCGCCTCGCTCCCTGTGAAATGTAAATTGTAAATATTAAATTATAAATTGGTTCGCTTTTGTTTTAAAATTTTCACTCTTCAATTTGCAATTTCCAATTCAACATTCTTAAGAATGTTGCTTAATATCCAGGCTTATCCTGATATAAAAAACCATGATCCAGCATCTGAACCTTTACCTTGCTGTCCTTTTCTATATCCTTGGCATCTTCCGGGAGAATTATAAGGCAATTGGCTTTTACCATGCTGCTCAATATGCCTGAACCCTGGCCCTCCAGAGGCGCAGCGTAAAATTGGCCATTCTTTTGTTCAAGCGCCGCCCTTACAAAATGCACCCTCCCTGGTTTTTTCTTTATAGGTTTGGTAAGCAGCGCATCAAATACCCTCTTAAAAATCTCTCTTTTTCCCATCATCTTTAAAATGGCAGGCATTGCAAACTGTTCAAATGCAACCATTGATGAAATAGGATTTCCCGGCAGGCCGAATGCAGGTTTGCCTCCGATAACGCCAAATGCAAGGGGTTTACCGGGTTTCATTGCCACCTTCCAGAATCTCATCTCGGAACCCATTTCCTTCAGAACATCCTTTACAAAGTCAAAATCTCCCACAGAAACGCCGCCGGATGATACAATGCAGTCTGCTGTCAGGCCAAACTCAAGTTTTTCCCGAAGGTCTTTTTTATTGTCTCTGGCTATGCCAAGTTGAACAGGGATTGCGCCGTATGTCTTTACTTGAGCGGCAATAGCATAGCTGTTGCTATTTCTTATCTTGCCGTCTGTTGGCGTTTCATCTATCTCAACCAGTTCATCCCCTGTTGAAAGCACAGCAACCTTTGGCCTTTGATGCACATAGATAACAGGCTTGCCGACTGCTGCAAGCATACCTATTTCAGCAGGCCGTATACTTATGCCTTTTGTTAAAACAATATCGCCTTTCCTGAAATCCTCTCCTGCTTTCCTTATATTGTCCCCAAGCTTTGCTTCTCTAAATATTTTTACTTCTGACTTTTGACTTTTGACTTCTGACTTTTCCGTATCCTCCACCATCAGCACTGCATCAGCGCCCTTTGGCATAGGCGCCCCTGTCATTATCCTTATTGCCTCGCCTTTTTTAATAGTCTTTTTTGCCGTATAACCTGCCGGCAGGTCTTCTATAACTTTAAGGATTATAGGTTTGTCCTTTGATGCCGTTTTTGTATCAATTGCCCTTAAGGCATAACCGTCCATTGCAGAATTATCCCACGGTGGATTGTCTGTAGAGGCAGTTATATCCTCGCCCAAAACCCTTCCGAGCGAGGAGAGGATATTTATTCTCTCCATGCCAAGGGGTTTTATCCCGCTTAAGATTATTTCAAGCGCTGCTTCAACTGAAATCATAGGATTTAGAATTAGAAATTATGAATTAGAAATTTGATGCGGTCTCACGACAGTTAGCCTCTTGGATTGGATGAGGCAGTTACCGGAGCGGCCATCTTTTTAGGCCTTACAGGAATCACTATCTCTATGCCAACCTTCACATATTTTGCGCTTTTTAGTTTGTTCAGATACAGGATAGAATCAATGGATGCGCCGTATTTTTTTGCTATAAGCGAAAGGGTTTCGCCTTTTTTTACCGTATGCACTAAAAAGTTAAGCCGTTCCTGCGGAGGGATTACTATAAAATTTGCTTGAAATACCCCGGCCTTTTCCTTTGGCAATTTTATCTCATATTCCGGGTAGTTCGGGGGGGTAAACCATTTTAAAAGTTCCGGGTTCAATTCCTTTATGTCTTCAACAGGGCACTCACACGCATTTGCAATAACCCTTAAATCTGTTGCACCTGGGATGACAATCTTATCGTAAGCAATCCGGGGTTGATATTCCATGTCTGTAAAGCCATATTTTGCGGGTTCTTTGGCAATAATCATGGCAGCGATGTATTTTGGTATATAATCCCTTGTTTCCCTCTTTAATGTCTTTTTCTGTTTTGCAACAATCCAGAAATCATCCGTCTTATGTTTTTTCATAGCCCGCAAGATGCGGCCTTCTCCTGCATTATAACTTGCTGCCGCAAGGTGCCATGAATTAAATATGCCGTATAGGTCTTTGAGATATTTTGCGGCAGCCCGTGTGGCTTTTTCCGGATCTTTTCTTTCATCTACCCACAAGTCTGCCTTCAGGCCGTATTTCTTCCCTGTCCATTTCATAAACTGCCACATCCCGACAGCCCTTGACCTTGACCTGGCATTGGGATTAAAGCCGCTCTCTATCAAGGCAAGATAGGTCAGGTCTTCAGGAAGGCCGTTTTGCCTGAATATATCCTTAAGCATAGGAAGATACATCTCAGACCTGGCAAGCCATTTTTCGAAATATTTTCTACCGCGTGTTTGAAAATACTTTATGAAGAACTCAACCTTATCATTTACAACAACAGGCACATCATAGGTTATTTCTTCTTCTATCTCATCGTCTGGAGTTTCAGCAGTCAAATCATCAAGCCTTTGAAGATACTGCTCCTTATCGGGAACTGCATCCTGCCCGCTGTTGTTCTCTTCTTCCTGCTTTTCCATGGCTGTGGCAAGAATAGTTTTATCCTGTGAATGGACGGCAGTTATACCGCCTTCAATGGCGAAGGCAGGAGAAGCAGTGACCAGTAAAAACAAAACCAACCTCATTAGACCTTTTCTGACCACTGACCACTGGCCACTATATTTTGGAGATGGGGTGCGGAATGTCTGTGTTTTCATAATTATTACCACTTCAAATTTGTTTTTGCTGTATTTAACCTTGCCAGTACACCGCTTATTTCAAGCTGCCTGAACCTTTCCTTTATGTCCTCTGCCGTATTTTTAGCGGCCAGTTCTATCTGTTTGCCCTTTTCAGTAATGGCCTTGGTATATTCAAGAAAATATTCGTTCTTCTTTGCCCATTTTTTTGTAAGGTTTCTACCATATATCTTAATTGACACATTGAACATGTGCAGTTTGACGGCCCTTTTTATTATCTGACCTATGGAGTAAAATCTGGCGGTTGCCTTAACGGTTTCAGCCTGAAGCTCATGGTATGTCATCTTCTTAGGCTCAAATACAGCATGGTGCGCATCATATAAGCTCCAGTCCTTTGTTATAAATCTGTTCTGTTTCTCCATTTCACGGAAAAAGCCGGTGCCCGGCAGCGGTGTAAGTATCATGAATTGAACAGACTCAATGTTGTTCTTTTTTGCAAAAGAAACAGTCTGCTGTATAGTTTCAACTGTATCATTATCTGAACCAAATACAAACATCCCATGGATGCGGATACCGTGGTCATGGAGTTTTTTTATACAGGCTTTAATATCCTCAACAGACTGCTTTTTGTTATACGCCTTTAATGTCTCCGGGTTTACAGATTCAAAACCTATATAAACAGTATGACAGTTTGACCTTTTCATAAGGTCAAGAAGTTCAGGGTCTTTTGCAACATCAACCCGGACCTGGGCAGTCCATTTTGGGGTCAGGCCCTTTTCTATCATAAGCCTTAAGAGTTCCTTTGTCCTTTTTTTGTCCGCCGAAAAATTATCATCATAAAAGAAGACCCATTTCCCACCGTTATCTTTGTTAAGCTGGAGCTCTTCTATTACACTTTCTTTGCTCCTGAACCTGTATTTCTGGCCGAACATCCCTGTCACAGAACAAAAGCTGCAATCGTAGGGGCATCCTCTGGATGTCATTATCGGCGTTATCGATAACTTTTTGCGCGCCTCTTTTTCAAGGCCTTTGACTATTGAGAAATCCGGGCATGGAAACTTGTCCATGTCCTTGCAATAGCTGGTTGTCTTATTGTGAATTGTCTCTCCGTTTTTTTTGTAAGAAAGTCCTGTAATAGCCTCAAATCCCATGCCTGTTTCAAGCGCCTTTATAAAATCTACTATAGTCTCATCTGCCTCTCCGCGCAGCACATAATCGCATACCTCCAGCGCCTCGTCAGGCATATATGTGACATGAGCTCCTCCCATAAAAACAGGTATTCCTGCCTTTTTCACAATTCTCGCTATCTCGTATGCCCGTGAAGATGTAGATGTAATCGTTGATATGCCGACAGCGTCCGCTGTAAGCACATCCTCCAGATCTAATTCCCCGACTGCCTCTACATAACTCCTGACATCGTATCCCTTTTCCTTAAGCACTGTTCCAAGAAGAACGGTGCCAAGCCTTGGCAGAGGCATCTTGCTGAATATATGAAAATCCGGCGGTTTTGGCTCTATGAATATTATCTTTTTCAATGAATCCTCCTGTGGGCAAACACACTATAATTATGCGCCAAATATTATAATTGCCGCATCCTACCCTATTCATCCCTATTTTGTCAAGGCTTAAAAAAAGAGACTCATGGACAACCCCCGTATCATCTCTTTATATCACCCTTTCAATATGCTATTATTAATACCATGCTTTCCAAAAACATCATAACAGAGATGATCAATATCGTCGGCAAGGAAAATATTTCCACTGACAGGGAAGACCTTATCTGTTATTCCTACGATGCGACAAACCAAAAGTTCCTGCCGGATGCGGTTGTTTTCCCCAAAGGCGCTGAAGAGATATCCATTATTTTAAAGCTGGCCAATAAAGAGGTATTTCCTGTTATTCCCCGCGGCGCAGGCTCAGGTTTTTCAGGAGGTTCTTTGCCGGTTGAGGGCGGGGTAGTTGTATCTCTTGAGAGGATGAATAAAATCCTGAAGGTTGATGCTGATAATCTCATTGCCATTGTTGAGCCCGGAGTTGTTACAGGGGATTTGCAGGAGGAGGTGGAAAGGCTCGGCCTGTTCTATCCGCCTGACCCGTCAAGCCTTAAATTCTGCACTATCGGCGGAAATGTAGCAGAATGTGCGGGCGGGCCGAGGGCTGTGAAATATGGCGTTACAAAAGATTATGTCCTGGGGCTTGAGGTTGTTCTACCTACCGGCGGGATAATAAACACAGGCGCTCAGACTATAAAAGCCGTTGTAGGGTATGACTTGACAAAATTGATGGTCGGTTCAGAAGGCACATTAGGCATTATTACAAAGATTATATTGAAACTTCTCGCTCTGCCGGAGGCTACAAAGACCATGCTTGCGGTTTTTACCGATATGCGGGATGCAGCCAAAACTGTTTCAAAGATAATTTCTTCAAAGATTATTCCTTCAACACTGGAGTTTATGGATAAAGACAGTATAAAATGTGTTGAAGATTATTCAGGTATGGGACTTTCGGATAATGTTGATGCGCTTCTTTTGATAGAAGTGGATGGAGGTAAGGAACTTGTGGAAAATCAGGCAGAGACCATTAAGAAGATATGTCTTGATAATGGAGCGAAGGAGGTAAGGATCGCCGGAGATAAAAGGGAGGTGAAAAAACTCTGGCAGTTGCGCCGCTCTATATCGCCGGCATTGGCAAAACTAAAGCCAAACAAGATAAACGAGGATATTGTTGTGCCGAGGAGCAAAATCCCTGATGCGATAATCGGTATAAGGCGGATTGCGGGAAAATACAATCTGACCAATGCCAACTTCGGCCATGCAGGCGACGGAAATATCCATGTGAACATTATGATTGATAAGTCTCTTAAGGATGAGCTTAACAGGGCAGAAGAGGCTGTAAAAGAGATATTTGAGCTTGTAATTAGTCTTGGCGGAACCATTTCAGGCGAGCATGGGATTGGCACAACCAAGATGCCGTATATAGGAATGGAATTGAGCCAACTTGCGATAGATATAATGAAAAAGATAAAACATGCTTTAGACCCAAAGGGGATATTGAATCCTGGAAAGATATTTCCTCAATAACAAGAAAATATGGCGATTAGCCGACAGCTTGACAAAAAATCTATCCTGAGCTGGTGTCTGTTCGATTTTGCCAATTCCAGCTATTCCGCAGTCATTGCCGCAGTGGTTTTTCCAGTCTATTATGCCAATATCGTAGTGGGTAATGAGAACGGTAATGGGGATTTGTGGTGGGGCAGGGCCATATCCCTGAGCATGGCAGTAATAGCCATCAGCTCTCCTTTCCTCGGAGGCATTGCAGATTATGTTGGGCTCCGGAAGAGGCTTCTCCTGCTTTACACTGCTTTGAGCATATGTGCAATAGCAGGTTTTTCTCTATTAGACAAGGGAATGATTATGGGAGGCTTTTTCATGATTCTGGTTGCTAATATTGGCATGGAGGGCGGTCTTGTATTTTATAATTCATTTCTTCCTGAGATAGTTCATAAGGAATACCATGGGAGAGTCTCGGCATGGGGCTTTGGAACAGGATATGCGGGCTCTATTATCTCCCTTCTCATTGCCATACCTTTTGTAAAGGCAGGCAGTTTTGAGCTTGTATGGTTCATGGTAGCGCTCTTTTTTTTGGTATTTTCCCTTCCTGCCTTTATCTTTCTCCCATCGGACAAGAGAAACAATGTATCTTTAATCAAGGCCGGTACAACGGGTGTAAGATATACCATTGCGACATTGAAGGAATTATGGAATAGAAAAGAAACAAGAAAATTCCTTCTTGCCTATTTAATATATGAGGACGGCATCAATACCGTAATAATATTCTCAAGCCTTTTTGCAGCCGCAACCCTTGGTTTTAAGCCACAGGAATTGATAGTTTTGTATATTGTCGTTCAGGTTACGGCTCTTATCGGCGCATTCATCATGGCAAAACCGATTGACGTTTGGGGGCCAAAGACGGTTGTTATCACATCTCTTATCATGTGGAGCATAGTGGTAATGGCAGCATTTTTTGTGCAAACCAAAACACAGTTCTGGGGCATAGCCACCTTTGCCGGTCTCGGCCTTGGCACTGTTCAGGCGGCAACGCGTGCTTTTTATATGCAGTTTATTCCACAAGAAAAAGAAAGCGAATATTTCGGCATATATTCCCTTGTTGGAAAATCATCAGCTATAATAGGGCCGTTGGTTTTCGGCTTTTTGTCTTCTGCTTTTGGAAGCCAGAGGCCGGCCATCCTCTCCATAGCCGTATTTTTTATTTTAGGCACTATGATATTGAGCTTTGTTAGGGGTGGCGGGCCTAACGTAACAAATGCAAAATGAAGATTGCAAATTGAAAAATGCAAAATTTAAAGGAATGGTTTTCATTTTTCAATGAGCGATAGCGCATTAGGAGTTTTGATGCCAGAAACATATACCATACCTCAAGCTTTTGAAAAATCTGCATTGTTCTCTCCTGAAAAGGTTGCGCTTCAGGTGAATGTTAATGGCGGATACGCATGCTGCACCTATGGAGAATTATTAGCCAGAGCTAAAAATGTTGCAGCATTTTTAATTTCCCAAGGCGTCAAAAAGGGCGATAGGATTGCTATTTATTCAAGAACCTGTCCTGAATGGGGAATATCCTACATGGGGCTTATGATGGCAGGCGCTGTTGCAGTGCCTATTGACGCTCAGATTGAGACAGAAGAGGTAAAAAATATCCTTACACATTCTCAAGGCAGGGTGATTCTTATCTCTGAAGAAAATGGAGATAAGACATTAAAAGCAGCCGAAGACCTCATGGTAAGGATAATAAATCTTAATAGTAAGGAATTCTTAGATATCTGTCATTACAACCAAAGCTCTAAAAAGTTTAATCTTCCGGAGGTTAATGAAACAGATATTGCCTCCATAGTTTACACCTCGGGGACAACAGGTATTCCCAAAGGGGTCATGCTCAGCCATAAAAACTTTTGCTTCGATGCCTTGAGCATTATAGAGGCTGGTCTTATATCAAGAGATGATAATGTGCTTGGTGTATTACCCCTTCACCACACATATCCATTTATGACAACCTTGCTCACGCCGCTTATCGCAGGAGCAACGGTTACCTATCTAACCATACTAAAAGGGCCTGAGATAGTTAAGACAATGAGAGAGTGCAAAATCACTATTTTTATAGGCGTGCCGCAGCTTTTTGAAATGCTGTTAAGAGGAATTCATTCAAAGATGGAAAATCCCATTTTGAAAGGGCTGGCTTATGTATGTGATTTTTTTAGGAAAATAACAGGGCTTAATTTGGGGAAAATTATTTTTAGCAAGGTGCATAAAAACCTCGGTACTGGCTTACGATTCTTTGCATCCGGAGGCGCAAAGCTTGACCCGGATGTGGGCAGGGGGTTTTTTTCTCTTGGTTTCACTATCATTGAAGGCTATGGACTGACAGAAACATCTCCGGTTGCTGCATTAAATCCTGAAAACAAGCCCAAAATCGGTTCAGTGGGCCTGCCAATACCAAAGGTTAAAATAAGGATATTAAACCCGGACAAAGATAGGGTTGGTGAGATAGCTATCAAAGGTCCGATAGTCATGCAAGGCTATTATCTGAATGCCGAAGAGACGGATAAGGTAATAAAAGACGGCTGGCTCCTGACAGGGGATTCCGGGTATAAAGATGAAGATGGATACCTTTATATAACAGGCAGATTTAAAGAGGTAATCGTTTTGAGCTCAGGGAAAAATATCTATCCGGAAGAAATTGAGAAACTCTATCTTGTCACGCCGTTTATAAAAGAGATATGTGTAATCGGGGTCGAAAATAAGAGTGGGGTTACAGATCACCTGCAGGCTGTAATTGTGCCTAACTTTGATTATTTAAAAGAGCAGAAGATTGCCAATCTGAATGAGGTAATCAAGCGGGAGATAAATGTGCTATCCTCAAAACTGCCTTCCTATAAACGGATTATGGGCTACAGGATTGTAACAGAGACTCTTCCCAGAACATCTCTCGGCAAGATACGGCGATTCATGGTAAAGGAATTTTTACAAGGGAAAAAGAAGCAAGAGATAAAGCAAATATCTGCCGAAGACCGGGTTATTATGCAAGACCCTTCTGTCCGGAAGATGATCACATATCTAAAGGGTGTCACAAAAAATGAGATTATCAACCTTGATGACAATCTGGAGCTTGACCTCGGTATTGATTCTCTGCAGAGGGTGGAGTTGGTAGTTGCAATGGAAGAGATATTTGGCACAAAACTTCCAGAAGGTTTTGGCACTGAGGTTATAAGTGTACGAGATCTCATAAAAAAACTTCTGGAGCTTAAAGGCACGCCTGCAGAACGGGTCAAGGTTAACCGGTGGCCAAAGGTTTTTGAGGCAGAGCCTGATGAAGAAGATAAGGACAGGGTTGGACTGAACCAAGGAGTTATCTCAAAGATTTTTTTGACATCCGGGCTTGTCATTTTAAAGGCAATATCAAAAGTGGTCTTTCGGCTGGAGGTCAGGGGGATAGAGAACCTGCCTCAGCCGCCTTATATAATCACGCCAAACCACACTAGTCTTGTGGATGGTTTTGTTGTTGCCTCTGCAGTGCCGTTCAATATTTTCTACAATCTTTATTTTGTTGCTATTCAGGAATATTTTGACAATATGGCTACAAAGGCTTTTGCAAGGCTTGCCCATATCATACCAATCAATCCTGAGGCATATCTGTACAGGGCCATGCAACTCAGCGGTTTTGTACTGAGAAACAGCAATGCCCTCTGCCTTTTTCCTGAAGGAGGAAGATCAATTGACGGCAAACTGATGGCCTTTAAAAAAGGTGTTGGTATTCTCTCTAAAGAACTCAATGCGCCGCTTATACCGACAATAATTGAGGGAGCCTTCACCGCACTTCCCATGGGCGCCTGGTTGCCGAGACCGGTCAAGATAACGGTAAGTTTTGGGAGGCCTGTCTATCCAAAGGACATTGATTCCTTAAAAAAACCTGATGGTATTGATGAATATGAGTGGATAGGCTTGCAGCTTCGGGAGGGAATGATCAAACAATTTGCTGAGGTTCTGGGAAAATAGTTTATTAAGAATTATAGATAAGGCACTGCATTTTGTGCGCTATTAAGGTATAATAAACGCATATCCAGAGTATTTTCTAGTAATTCCATTTTTATAAAGGCGTATATATGAAGGACTTAAAACAGCTTACAGACGAAATCAATAAATGCGTCCTGTGCGGCACATGCAGGAGCGTGTGTCCTACCTTTGACGTAGTTCATAGAGAGCCTGCCAGCGCAAGGGGAAAGGTGGCTCTCTGCGATGCGTATTTGAATAAAGAGATAGGAATTTCAGAGTGTTTTATAAAGCACATGAATGAATGTGTCCAATGCATGGCGTGCCAGAAAGCCTGCCCAAATGACGTGAATGTGCCGGACATAATCCTTGCAGCAAGGGCAGAGATTGCGAATGAGAATGGCCTGCCTTTTGCAAAATCCTTTATACTAAAAAATATCCTTGATTCAGAGAAACTTATGCCGGCTGCCATGAAGTTTGCGTCAAAGCTTCAGGGGTTTTTATTGAAAGGCATCCCGGAAGAGAGCGGTCTGCACAGGAGATTCCCTTTGCCTCTTGTAGATGAAAGGCGCCTTGTGCCGCCATTGGCAGAAAGATTTTTTCTGGATAGCATAAGTGAGAAGTCAGAAGTCAGGAGTAAAAAAGATAGTTCACGGCCTCGTGTCGGTTTTTTTGCAGGCTGCCTCATCAATTATATGCTGCCTAATATTGGCGATGCATCTTTAAAACTTTTGGAAAAGGCTGGCGCATCTGTTGTTGTGCCGCTTGATCAGCGCTGCTGCGGCATGCCTGCGCTCGGCATGGGCGATGTGGAGACAGCAAAGTCCCTTGCCTTAAAGAACCTTGAGGCATTTGAGCAATACGAGCTTGATTATATAACCACTGCCTGCGCAACCTGCGGCGATGGCTTGAAAAGGAGATTTAAAGAACTTCTGTCAGATGAATACCATGAAAGGGTTGAAGCCTTCTCTGAAAAGGTTAGAGATATAACAGAATTGTTGGTAAATGAATTGCAAATTGCAAATTGCAAATTGCAAATTGCAAATCTCAAATCTGTGGTTACTTACCACGACCCATGCCATTTAAGAAGGGGGCAGGATATAGCAGATGAGCCAAGAAAGCTTATAGAGATGTCAGGGGCTAAGCTTAAAGAAATGAGCCATCCGTGCAGATGCTGCGGCCTTGGCGGCAGTTTTAATATCACAGACTATGACTTTTCAATGGAGATAAACAGAAAAAAAGCAGAGGACATAAAGAATACAGGCGCTCAAATTGTTGCAACAGCCTGCCCCGGCTGCATGATTCAGATTAAGGACGGGCTTCACCAACTTGGCGCAAATACAAAGGTGGTTCATGTGATAGAACTGCTGGCTTAAAGAGCAATACTCTTGAGGAGGTATGGTTATGGAAATGGAATTGATTTACAAATGTCTTGTCTGCGGCTATATTCATACCTGCCACGGCCAATGCGGATCCCCGCCTGAAAAATGTCCTGATTGCGGCGCATCCAAAGAAAACTTTGTAGAGGTTGAAGAGGATTGAAAGAAATCCACAAGCTAAAGCACTGGGATTGCGATTTAAGGCGCGCTTTTCTTGGCATTCCTGAGAAAGAAATCAAAACCATTTTCAAAGAAATATATCATGCCTCCAGGGAAAGAGGTTTCACCTATGAGCGCGAAGGGCGGTATGATGTGATAAATCTCCTCCCCCTTCCCCTTGTTGCGACCCCTGAACAAATAAGATATCTCCATAATACATGCCTTGTTATAAAAAATGCCCTGTCAAAACTCATAGACCTCTATCTTGAGTATCCGGAGGTGAGGGAGATTTTGCCTCTGACAGAGGAAGAGGAAATCTGGATAAAGGATACTTGGACAAAGGCGCACAGAAAGACGCGCGGCATTTGGAGCAGACTGGACTTTCACTTTGACATCTATCACCCTGACTGGAAGGAGACCATTACATTTTTTGAAGACAACTCAGTAGCAGTCGGCGGCAATCACTATGCGCCGACAGCAGAGGAGTTGATTACAAAGATTGTCCTGCCGCGATTGAGAAAGATAAATAAAAATATAGTGCTTGAGAAGAATGAAGACATACGCACACTCCTGTGCCATGAAATATTGCATCAGGCAGAGGCGCTTGGCAGAAAGGGCCTTAATATTGCATTTGCAGAGGATAAAACCCTTACATCAGGCATTACAGAGTTTCCATCCCTTGCAGAGTTTTACAATAAAAAATTCGGCAAAAAATGCGAGATGAAGACATATATGGTTGACCCAAGGGAATTGTATTTAAAGGGAGATGAGATATATTATAAAAACCACGAGATTGATATAATATACCGCGATTTTGAGCTCGTTGAGCTGTTCAAGATGGGTAAGGGTACGCACTTAAATGCCATGAAAACTGCTTTCAAGAAAAATCAGGTCATATCATCTATTGCCGGAGAGATTGACCACAAAAGCTGCTGGGAGGTATTGAGGGATAAAAGATTTGCGCAGGTTTTTAAGACACTCAGGAATACGGGTATATTAAGGCATATTCCATGGACAAAGATTATAAGAGACATACGGACAGACTCGCCTGAGGGCAAAAATGTGGAGCTATTGAATTATATAAGGAAGAACAAAGACAGCCTTATACTCAAGCCAAACCGCGGCTACGGCGGATACGGCATAGTCATTGGAAGGGATGCGACACAACCTCATTGGGATGAGATGATTGGCAGAGGATGCGCTGAATTTGGCAAATGGGTTGCGCAGGAATATAGAAGGGTATCCACAAGAACATTTCCTGCAATTGATGAACATGGCGATATTGTGTTTGAGGAGTTTTATACTGTGTATGGATTGGCAGGGACACCCGAAGGCATCGGCATCCTCGGCAGGGCATCACAGAAAAAGATTGTAAATGTGGCGCAGAAAGGCGGGATAGTGGCGGTATTAAGGGGGCATTGATTGCAGCCATGAAGGTAATGGATATTCAAGAAGCTGTTGGGAGATTAACTCGGAAAGACCTGAACCTGCACATTGGCAAAAGAAACAATATCTCCGGAATAAATCTTTTTTCTTTTCCTGGTTTCTACTTCTCCGTTAACCTGCACAAGACCTTCGCCAATCACGAATTTGGCTTCTCCGCCGCTATGCACTAAATTTTCTATTTTTAAGATCATGTACAATTCAATGGGCAGGCTCTTCACCCGGAGAACCCGGACACCTTTATCTTGACCCATTACTGTTTTTTCAGACATGGTTTTTAAGCTATCAAAAATCTCAGGATAGCACAATATCTATTCCTTATATTATAGATCCTTGTTAATTTCTTTTTTCATTTAATTAGGTGTTAAGCTTAACTTCATGCTTGAGATAGAATGGGTAGGCCTTCTATTTTGTGTTTAATTTCACCATAATTTCTCTAAAACTTTCCAATCCTGCTTCCAGGTTTTCAATAATATCTTCGGCTAATTCTTCCGGATCAGGCAGGTTATCAAGGTCTGCCAGTGATTTATCTTTTAGCCATGCGATATCTAAGCTGGTTTTATCCCTTGCAATGATTTCATCATAAGTGAACTTTCTCCAACGGCCTTCAAGATTTGATACTGCATTAAATATCTCTTTGCGCTTATGTCGGTTTGTGGGGTTGTAGCAAGAAATGAAATCTCTCAGATCGTCAAGTTTTAACGGATTTTTCTTTAAGGTGTGATGAATATTAGTCCGGTAATCATAAACCCAAATCTCTTTTGACCAGTGGTCTTTGCTGGCAGGTTTGTTGTCGAAGAAAATAACATTTGCTTTTACACCCTGGGCATAAAATATACCAGTAGGTAATCGTAAAATAGTATGCAGGTCAGTTGTTTCCAAAAGCTTTTTACGAACTGTTTCACCTGCGCCGCCTTCAAACAATACATTGTCGGGAACGACAACCGCCGCCTTTCCTGTAGTTTTCAGCATGGTGCGGATATGCTGAACAAAGTTTAATTGCTTGTTGCTGGTGGTTGCCCAAAAATCCTGACGGTTGTATGTTAAATCATCTTTCTCTTGTTCGCCTGCATCATTGGTAAATGTCTGACTGCTCTTTTTACCAAATGGCGGATTAGTTAAGACATAATCATAAGTAATCGGTGACGCCGCTATTAAGGCATCGGCAGGTGAAATAAAGTTATCACTCTCAATGTCGCCTATGTTGTGTAAAAACATATTCATCAAAGCCAGTCGCCTTGTTGCGGCTACAATTTCATTGCCGAAAAAAGTTGAGTTTTTCAAAAACTTGTTTTGTTCTTTATCTAATTTATAGTTATTTACAATGTAATCATACTCTGCCAAAAAGAATCCGGCTGTACCACTTGCCGGGTCGGCGAAGGTTTTCATTGGTTGTGGCTGAATACACTCTACCATTGCACGAATCAATGGGCGCGGCGTAAAGTACTGCCCTGCGCCGCTCTTTACATCTTGTGCATTCTGCTCTAACAGCTTTTCATAAATATCACCTTTCACATCAGCGCCCATTACCAGCCATTGTTCGCTGTCGATCATATCTATTATTTTAGCCAGCATAGCAGGGTCTTGAATCTTGTTTTGGCTCTTGGTAAATATCTGCCCCAATATTCCTTTTTGCTTACTCAACTCCCTTAGTAAAGCGACATAATGTAATTCTAAATCTGCACCCTTTAAGGCAGTTAAGCTTTCCCAGTTGAATGCCTTAGGAATATTTAGTTTTCGATTATGCGGCGGCTTGCTGTATTCATCAGCCATTTTTAAAAAGAGTAGATAGGTGAGCTGCTCTAAATAATCGCCATAACCCACACCTACATCACGAAGGGGATTACAGAAACTCCATACTTTGCTTACTATACTTGATGTGTTGTTGCTCATATTTTTCAATTACGAATTACGCTCCTTACAAAGAGTTTCGGCTTATTGTATCCTAACTAAATATTTATTATGCCAATAAATTTAGAAGCACTTTAATCATTATATCTTTATCCGCAGCCTTACTCGCGGCTATCATCAATGTTAAGGCGACCAATGCGTTATCATCTATCCTCCTGCTTCCATCCGCGCGGATCAAAAGGTCATTTTTCTGGAGGAAACAAATAAAAAGCGCCGCCGCAATGCGCTTATTGCCATCCACAAAACTATGATTCTTAGTTACAAAATAAAGCAGATGGGCGGCTTTTTCTTCAACAGTCGGATAAACATCCTTGCCGCCAAATGTCTGATAGATCGTCCCGATAGAGCTTCTAAAGCTCGCATCTTTTTCCTGTCCAACCAGCGCGGAGTCTCGAAACTTATTTCGCATGGTTGCAATAATTATTTTGGCTTCTTCATATGTTATCTTAAATTTTGTTTGTTTTGTTCCTTTGGGCACAGAAAGCCGTTCATGGTCGAAATCGTCCAGAATATCCAGGGCGCGGGAATAATCGGTTATAATCTGGATAATTCCTTTAGCCTCATCTGATACGCCATCTGATAACGCGACATTCCCAAGAAGCCTAACTGCATTTTGTAATTGCCTAATCTTGTCAGTCTGCGCCTTAAGCCGCTTTTCGTTAATGGTGTAACCGTCAACCAGATGTTTGCGTAAAACATTCGTTGCCCAGATACGAAATTGAGTGCCTTGTTTTGAATTAACCCGATAGCCCACGGAAATAATCACATCCAGATTAAAATATTCAACTTGATATGTTTTTCCATCTGCGGCAGTTGTTGCAAAATTTGCAACAACTGAATTCTTTATCAATTCTTTTTCTTTGAACACATTTGATAAATGACGAGATATCGCAGACTTGTCCCGTCCAAATAAATACGCCATCTGTTTCAGGCTCAGCCATACGGTTTCTTTATCCAGCCTGACTTCTACATTATTCTTATAGAAAATAATTTGTCCGCGATTCATTTCTTTATTAATTCGCATTTGTATTTCCCGATTCGTAATTGACCAACCTCCCCTCAAACGCCTTCTTCAAAATACTCTGCCGCAGAGTTTCTGCTTGTTGCAGGCTTTGGCTGATGGTTTCTTCTATCTTATCGCATACGGTGAGTTTGCTTTCGAGTTCTTCAATTATTTTCTGTTGTTGTTCAATAGGAGGTATTAGCATTTCTATTTCTTTAAAATCCTTTATTCCAACTAAATTTGGCATTGCTGTACCTTGTGACTGATCAAAGATTTTTCTTTGAAAAAATGCACCTCTAAAGTGGAGCACAAAATACTTATTGAGAATTAAATTATGTTTTAAGCGTATTCTTAAAAGGGCCTGATTTATTACGCCCGGTTTAGCATCGTCAGGAATTTCGCAAATTCTACCAAGTGTAACACCTGAACAACTTACAATTAAGTCTAATGGAATTACTTTAAATTTGATCAATTCTTGATACTTTGCTTCACTCAAATAATAATTTCCTCTATATGGGTCGTTATTAATTGCATTGCCTTGCTCGTAAACTTTATAACCTTTCGGAACAAAGAATTCTTTTTTGATAGCACTTCCAAATGGTCCTCTTCTTAATCCTTCTTTTTCAAGTGTGATATCTTTCAGTTTTAAAGATTTCCACCCCTTCGGCAATTCACCCTCTTTCACATTTTTATTGGTGAGTTTGCCCTCAAACGCCCATTTCAACAAACTTTGCCTGTACACTTTTAATTGCTGTTGTGCGGTTTGCAGTTGTTGTTTGCCGTTTTCTAAATCGCTGAGTAGTTCTTCTATTTTTGCTACGATGGCTTGTTGTTCGGGGAGCGGGGGGACAACCAAATCAATTCCTTTTAAATCTTCCAATGAAATATTATTCATTGCTCCGCCTCTCGCTTTTAATTTTACATATTGCGAAATGAAAGAACTTAATTGATAGGTCAAAAATTGTGGTTGAACTTTTTTGTAATAACCTCTTAAAATTGCTAATGCTTGATTTGTATTTGCAGGCAAATATTCTTGTTTTATTAAACAAGTTTCACCTATAGTTCCTGCAATAGAAAACAATAAATCGTTTTCCTCCAGCATTGATTTTTTCTGATAATTATGAGCGTCAGCCGATATAAAAGTTCTTATTGATGAAAGGTTGACCTTGCCGTGTTCAATATTTTCAATTTTGATAAAATTTATTCCACTCGAAACGAAAGCAAAACCATAGGTTGTTGGTGTTCCACCTTTAGTTATTTTGTCACAGACTTCCCCCAACTTCTTAACTTCCCAATGCTTAGGCATTTCTTTCATCTCTCTCATCACGCCGCTAACGCCTCATTTAATTCGTTAATAATTTCCTCTGTCTTCTCTCCAAACAGTTGCCACATCTTGCCCAATCCGCCTTGGGCGTTAAATGGGTTTAAATCAAAATCATCCTTCTCGATATGAAAACTATTGGTCACGTAGTCCTTTATCATGCGCAGCCACTGCATCTGTTCTTCATTAAACTTGATGGCGCCTGCCTGTTTTTTGAATACCCAATCCTGAAAGTTTTTGTCCACTGTTTTATCAAAGGCCGTAAGGCTTTTATCCAATCCGCTTACTTTACGGATGAGCGAAACAATGGCGGTCAGTTCATTTCTTGGTGAGCCGTTGCACTGCTCCAGCGCTTCGTATGCCCGCCATACATGCATTGGCGCAAGCGTAGGTTTATCCTGTTGCAGTTTTTCCAGTACCTCTTTTATCATTGTGTAAGTAAGCTCACGCCTGCGGAATGGCTGATTATAAAATATCTGCAATGCTAATAGTTCGTCTTTGTGTTCTTGCATCCACTCGGTAAAACCATTTACAAGTTCATTTGCCTTCCTTTTATTGTCTTTATCCCAGCCAACTTTTATTACTTCATCAGGATTGGTCAGGTCAACTCGCTGTTCATGTGCCTTGCGTACATTTTCAATATATTCGTTCAAATCGCCAGTAAAAACTTTGGAAGCTTCATTCTGTAATTTTTCGATTTCAGCTTTTATAGCGGCTTCGATTTCTATGCGTGCTGCACCGGCTTTTTCCGCCCTAACTTTGGTTTCAATTTCTTCCAGCGTATCAGGATTAAAGGCGTTCAATAAATCTTTAACTACCTGTGAAACGGTTTTGCCATTTGCCTTTTCGGCAAATTGTTTTTTCTCTTTTTCGGTAATCTGCTTGTCTAATCGGGTAAGGCGGCTGGCTAACGAGGTGAACAATTCTTCTTCTCTTGCACCCACGGCAACGGCTTGTAATAAATCTTTCAACGGCACACCAGGCTTTTTCTCCAACGGACGGCTGTCGGTTTTAAGGCTTTTGGTTACGCCAATGGAATCTACAATTACAAAATGGTCTTTAGTATATTGGGCTGTGGGTGTAACTTTCCTTAAGCTGTCTAAATCAATGGTTCGGGTGCCTCTGCCTTTCATCTGCTCAAAATAGTTGATGCTTTTAACATCACGCATAAAGAGCAGACATTCCAATGGCTTTACATCCGTGCCTGTGGCGATCATATCAACTGTTACGGCAATACGAGGGTGATAATCGTTGCGGAATTGTGCCAGTGTGCTTTTGGGGTCTTCGGCAGTGTAGGTTATTTTTTTGCAGAATTTATTTTCTTCGGCAAACTCTTCTCTTACAATATCAATAATATCGTTGGCGTGGCTGTCGGTCTTGGCAAAAATTAATGTTTTTGGCACTTCAAAGTTTCCGTTTTTATCATAACGGTCTTTGAAAATGTCTGGTAAATGCTCTTTGAAAGTCCGGATGATGGTTCTTATCTGATTGGGATTCACCACATCTTTATCTAATTGCTGTTTTGAATAATTTTCATCTTCGTCCTGCAATTCCATTCGTTTCTTACGGCTCAGGCGTTCACGGTGCTCAATATATTCACCTTTCCAGAGTGTAGCCCCTTGCTGAGTTACTTTGGTATCAATGATAAAAACCTCATAACCTACATTTACACCATCGGCAACAGCCATTTCATGGGAATATTCACTGACTATATTCTGATTGAAATAACCGACAGTTCGCTTGTCCGGTGTGGCGGTTAAGCCTATTTCAAAGGCATCGTAATATTCCAATACCTGTTTCCATAGGTTGTAAATACTGCGGTGGCACTCGTCAATGACAATAAAATCAAAAAACTCGATCGGTATTTTAGCATCATATTCAATCGGCGGAATTTCTTTGGGCTGCCATCTCCGTTCATTTGGGTTTTCTTCTTCAGCGCTTTCCTCCAGCTCTGTCCCTTTTAAAATTGAATACAGGCGTTGAATTGTGCTGATGCAAACCTGACTGTCGGTGGCTATGGCGCTTGATTTTAAACGCTGAACACTATATAGCTCTGTGAATTTTCTGTTATCATCATTGGGCACGTAGGACATAAATTCCTGCTCAGCCTGTTCTCCAAGGTTTTTAGTATCCACCAGAAACAAGACTCTCTTTGCCTTGGCAAATTTCAACAAACGATATACGAAGGTAATGGCAGTAAAGGTTTTTCCTGAACCTGTTGCCATTTGTATCAATGCCCTTGGACGATTCTCTTTAAAAGAGGTTTCTAAATTGTTGATGGCTTTTATTTGGCATTCCCGTAAGCCGTCTGTTTTTAGAACTGGTAGATCAAGAAGTCTTTTGCGCAGCGATTTATCTCTTTTTACCCAGGTGATCAATGTCTCAGGCCGGTGAAAACTGAATACTTCCCTTGCCCTTGGCTTGGGGTCTGTAAAGTCAGTAAACCTTGTTACTTCGCCAGTGCTGATATACACAAATGGCAAAGGCTCATTTTTGAGATGTTTGAGTTTGGCATTTGCATATTCTTCAACTTGCCCTTCATGAACATTAATTCGGTGTCCTTCTTCCTCGCGCTTTGCTTCAATTACACCGCAAGGTTTGCCATCTACAAACAATACATAGTCAGCAGGGCCAACATCTGTCGAATATTCTTTGACAGCTACACCAATACCTGCATTCAAATTAACTTGCTTAATGCTTTGAATGATCCATCCGCAAGCTATTAAATGCTTGTCAATATTATCACGGGCTATTTGTTCTGGGGTTTGATTCATAAAATATCGGGGACAGGTCTACTTTCTTGTCAATTGACCGTCTGGCTTGTGATTCTACTAACGATGCAAAACACATTATTTCTCATATGCCAACTCCTCTTTTACATAGCCCATATATCGCTGTATTTGTCCAACCACATTATCACATACTCTGTTTTTTTAATTCCTACGACAAGTAATGTTTTTTGTCTTTGCTTACGCCTTCTCCAAAATTATAACCACTTGCAATATTAAAATTTATTAAACTTAGACCACAATTTACCACATAAAGACTAATTGTCAATAATCCGTTATCCAAGGTATTTATAGTATGGCAAGTTTTGCAGATCTAACTAATTTATATCCATTAAGACGGTCATAATGTAAGGCAATTATTTTGTCATCTATTAAAACCATATCCGTCCCCTAATTCCCTTGCAGGGGATAGAATCACTCGGGGATAACAATGGTGAAGGTATAGCAATCCCTTACCATTCTTTAAGTAAATTTGATATACTCAAAACTCTTAATTTTATGGATTCAATGATGACAATCACCACATTGCCAAAAAATACCTTCATCCCAATCCTTCAACACACCATCTCTTATCTCAAAAAAAGAGGTGTTGAATATGCGGACATACGGCTTGAGGAATGCATATCAGAGGGGGTAATGGCAAGAGCTGGAGAGATAGACAGGCTCTGGGATAATCTTGATACGGGCTTTGGCATAAGGGTTTTGTATAAGGGCGCATGGGGATTTGCCGCAAGTTCGCTTTTGACAGAGACAGAGGCGCGAAAGATGGCGGATGATGCGTTTTTGCAGGCAAAGGCAATATATACGACAATGCAAAATGCAAAATGCAAAATGCAAAATTTAATACATAAGAACCCGCCTGTTAAAATCAAATATAAAGCGCCCTGCCAGATTGACCCCTTTACAATCCCTATTGAAGAAAGGCTGTCCCCAATTCTTAAGGCAACATCAATTAGCCTCAATAATAAGAAGATACACACCATTGAGGGCTTTCTGGATTTTCATAAAACGCATAAGATATTTTTAAACACAGAAGGGAGTTTTATCGAGCAAGAGATTTTTTCAAGCGGCGCCGGCATAAAGGTTATAGCAATGGATGGCAAAGATGTTCAGATAAGGTCATTCCCTGATTCTCATAACGGTATCTTTAGGCAGGGAGGCTATGAGCGGATTATTGAAATGGATATCATGCAGAATGTGCCAAGAATAATTGACGAGGCGCTCATGCTGCTTAAGGCTGATGAATATCCGGCAGGAGAAAAGACAGTTATCCTCGGCGGTTCGCAGGTAGCTTTACAGATACACGAGTCCATAGGCCATGCAGTTGAGCTTGACAGGGCAATGGGAATGGAGATAAGCCTTGCTGGAGGGACATTTCTTACGCCTGATAAGCTTGGTATGAGGGTAGGCTCTGATATTGTTAATATTTATGCTGACCCGGCAATTGAGGGAGGCGTCGGAAGTTATCTTTATGATGATGAAGGGACAAAGGCAAGAAGGGTTGAAATTATAAAAAACGGCAGATTTATAAATTTTCTTACATCTAAGGAAACAGCAAAATCTTTTGGCAAGAAGCCTGCCCCTGCAGGCAGTAAGCAGGGGTCCAATGGCAGTGTCAGGGCAAATGGTTGGAGCAACATCCCGATTATACGAATGAGCAATATAAATCTTGAACCAGCAAAAAAAGGCAGTTTAAATGATTTAATAGCAGACACAAAAGACGGCATCCTCCTTGAGACAAACAAGAGTTGGAGTATAGACACATTGAGACTCAATTTTCAATTTGGCATGGAGATAGGATGGGAGATTAAAAGGGGTAAAATAACAAGACCCCTTAAAAATCCTCTCTATTCAGGCATAACACCGGAGTTCTGGAAATCATGCAATGCAATATGCGGCAAAGAGGAATGGCAGATGTATGGTTTGGATAGCTGCGGCAAAGGAGATCCAGTTCAGAGCATATCAGTCGGGCATGGGGCTGCGCCGGCAAGATTCCGTAAAGTGAAGGTGGGAGTAATAAAATGTTAGGCAGGGATAGGGTAGTAGAGTTGCTAAAAAATCTAACGCGAGAGGCGAAGAAAAATGGCGCTGGGCAGGCTGAGACACTTTATGTCGGCAGCCACGGCTCTACTACAAGATTTGCAAACTCAGCAGTCATGCAGAATGTAATGGAATCGAACAGGACGGTTTACTTCAGGGTTTTATTGGGCAAACAAGTGGGCATGGCATCTACAAATTCCCTGCATGGAGATGACCTGAGGAGATGCATGAATAAGGCAATTACCATTGCAAAACAAACAAGGCCTCTTAAATTTTTTGACTGCCTGCCAGAGCCTTGTAAATATTCAGAGATAAAAACACATTACTCTGAGACTGCAAATTTTACAATACCGGATAAGATAAAGACGCTTAAGGATATTTTTATAAAACTTGGCCATGCAAGCCTTAAGCAGGGAGCCAAAATTAAAATTGGCGGAGCATTTTCAACTCTGGAAACCGAGATAGGCATTGTAAATTCAAATGGTTTAACTGCATATAAGCCATTTACATCCGCGCACATAAGCCTTATAACTTCATCTGTTTTTGCATCTGGTTTTGCAAGCCAGTTTGAACGCAATGCAAAAAATATTGACACAGAAAAACTTCTTTCCGTTGCAATGGGGAAAACCATTCTCAAACAAAAGGCAAGAAAACTAAAACCTGGTCAATATACAGTAATCCTTGAACCCGCTGCTGTAAATGAAATCCTTGAATGGCTTATCTATATAGGTTTTGGCGCAGGCGCATTTATTGACGGCACAAGTTTTATGCGCGGCAATATGGGCAAAAGAATAATGGATAAAAAGATAACAATATACGACGACGGCAATGATCCTTCCGGTTTTCCTGTGCCATTTGATTTTGAAGGTGTGAAAAAGCGGGGTCTGGATATTGTAAAAAACGGCGTGGCAAAGTCTGTAGCATACGACACATTTCTGGCAAAAAAATGCAGAAGGGAAACAACAGGCCATGCGCTTATACCAGAGGATATTGAAGGGGCATTTCCATCAAATGTCTTTATAAAGGAAGGCAAACATACTGTTGAAGAAATGGTATCACTGCTTGAGAGAGGCATTCTTGTAACAAGGTTTCATTATGTAAATGGCCTTCTGGATACCAGAGCTGCCTCAATGACAGGTATGACAAGGGATGGGACATTTTATATTGAAGATGGGAAAATAAAATATCCGGTTGAGGATATGAGGTTTACAGAATCAATATTAGAGGCGTTTTCAAGAGTAGAGGCAATATCTTGCGAGAGGCAGGCATTCCCCATACCATGGAGCGATGTTGGAGCAAATATTGTGCCTGCGCTGCTGATAAAGGGATTTAATTTTTCGGATTAGGCAGTCCCATATCTTCATATCTCCGCCATCTGTAGGGAAGATCTATAATAGTTCCAGGCTCTTTTATATCCGCCAGCGACTCAAAGGCTTTTCTCAAAACCATGCTCTGCTGTTTAATATTGTGCGGTTCTCCCAGCGGATGTCCCAGCGGCCATTTCAAAAATACAGCCCTTGGTGGTCTTATTTCCTCTGTGAACTTGCGTACAATGGAAATACTTATTGTTGGTATCCCCTGTTTTTCTATCTCCCTCTGTATCAGCCCAACGGACCGATTGCAGAGGCCTCAGCCGGGGGTTAAAAGAACCGCATCAATATTTTGTGTCCTTAACTTTTCTGCAACTCCTGGAGCAGTTTCATTTATAAGTGTCCAGATATGACCGCCGTCTATATGCCCCATAAAACCGTAGTTTGTCTCTGCAATGCCGCCTATCTCCCCTACGTCTTTCAACTCTTTAAGGCGGTCAATGGGGAAGACAATATTTATATCCTTATCCGCATCCCTGTGGTCATAATAATCATGGGTTATCATTAATTGTTCTGTGGGGGTAGATAGCGGAATATCTCTATAGGCAGGGTCGCCATTTGTATCTTTCATATCAAATGGTTTTTGTGTTTTCAGATGAACACCGGCAGTAGTAACAATGGCTATCTTGCAGGTCTTGAGAGGTTTTGTAAGAGGCGACCATGGAACACCTTCAACCTTCCATGGGGCAGCCTTTTTGACCCATCGTTCCACAAGGGCAGGAAACCTTGTGAATAATTTTGCAATCAATTGATTTTTTAATCTGCCCATAATAACGACCTTCCCCTGTATTTTTTAGACAAGGGCCCAAAAATAAAAACGGGTAGTTTAGTGTCATGCCCGGGACAATGTATGGCAGCCGTCACTGCAATGGGCTATCCTTCTAAGCATAAATCTCTTCATCTTAATCACCTCCCTTGCTTATGATTTAAGCATAGCATTTTTATAATAAGAAATCCAGCCAAAGATAAAAGGGTAATGTATTATTTCTTGTGTCAGAAGCAAGAAAGGGGTATCTCCATGGTAAGCCAATACCAAAACAAAAGGAGGATACCCCATGACTCAAAGAGCCACAATAGAGAATTATGCACAGGCAGTAAGGATAGTCAAGGA
>JAUYHF010000061.1 GCA_030690165.1 Deltaproteobacteria bacterium
AAGTCTTACTGCTTCTTCCTTAAACTGCTTATCGTATTTCCTGTTCACTTTCCTTTCTTGCATTTCACACCTCCTTAGGTTATATGATTCTACTATAACCTAACCCTTTGGTGTGTCCACTATTTCGGGGGAGGTGCAATAGAATGAAACAGCCTAATAAATCATTTCGGCGGATGGCTATCAGCCATGTATAAGCAAGCCGGCTACATCCGATTATAAGCCGATTCACCTGTTAGTAATGTCAATTATTTTCTTTGGTGTTGCTTTAACGATGTTTGAGAAAAGTTCCCCGCTCATATTCTTCAAACGCAATATTCAACTCTTCCTGCGTATTCATCACAATCGGACCACGCCAGGCAACAGGTTCTCTCAGCGGTCTGCCGGATATAAGCAGAAATCGTGCTCCTTCCTCCTCCGTAGAAATCTTCACTTCGTCGCCATCTTCAAAGATTATCAAACTCTCAGCCCCTATATGTCTCTCTTTCTTTAAATCAAAATACGCCTCACCTTCTATCACATAGGCAAATACGGTATACCCTGCCTGAACATGATGCGTAAATTCAGTTTCCGACGGAACCATCACATCGAGATACGCGGGGTCAATAACGATATCTTGCACCGGCCCCCGGACATTATTGACAATACCGCAAATGAGCTTGATCTTCACGCCGGTATCCAATCGTATCTCCGGAATCTGCTCCCTTTTAATGTCCTGATAGCGGGGTTCCATCATCTTATGTGAAGCGGGAAGATTGGCCCAGAGTTGAAATCCCCACATCAAACCGTCTTCACGTCCTTTCGGCATCTCCTGATGGATAATGCCGCTCCCAGCGGTCATCCACTGCACATCACCAGAAGATATTACCCCTTTATTGCCGAGACTGTCGCCATGCTCGACCCGGCCCTGTAATATATAGGTGATTGTCTCAATGCCGCGATGAGGATGCCATGGAAAACCCCTGAGGTAGTCAGCGGGCTGCGCTGAATGAAAATCATCAAGCAACAAAAAGGGATCAAGCTGCGGTATCTGATGGTAGCCAAACGCCCTCTTTAAGTGTACCCCTGCGCCTTCAATCGTCGGTGCGCTTTTAAGGATTTTTTTTATGCTCCTTGCAGAATGCATCGTTACTCTCCATGTTCAGACTCTTGTCGCATTCCGTTTTTCAGCTAAATAATACTTAAAGCAATTAATAGCCGCCTCATAAAATTACACTACCCTTTTTCAGTCGGTTCTCTTTTTTCAGGACCATTGTATATCCGCAGGACGGTGAATGAGAAGACTAACAGGATTAAAAAACTTGTTTGAAAGGCAATAAAACTCCATAACTTGAGATACGCAAAGGAGGGTGACACAAATCTTATCAGCCATCCAGCGCTCATATCCCCCAGTCCTGAGAGAAATGAGACGATGATTAAAAACAACTTCAAGAACTGATGGATGTTAGAAAAAACGGTTAAGTGATTCACAAGGAGAAGGGCCATTGCAAAAACAAACAGATGCCAGTGTGTTGCCTCTAAAAGACCAATATATGAGACAGGGTTTTTGAACTCCTCTTCCGAGCCAAGGTAATAGTTCACAATACCGTCGTATGTAAAACCTATCCTCTCTGAATAAAGAAGTAAATTAGTAACCCATAGAAGTAAAACATACACAAGGGTAAAAACAAGGATAATTTGCAATAATCTGCTGTTATTAAAATCCCCTTTTGTAAGAAATTTCATTTCCCCTCCTTCTTGAGGATCTTTAATTCGAATATGGCAAGGATATTCCTTATCGCCCGCGTTATCCCTTCTGATGTTATGCTTGCGCCTGAAATGGCGCTTATACCACTTCTTACCCTGAATCTGTCATCCAGGCGTCTGCCTTTGAACAAATCAAGCCATCTCTTTGGAGGAAGATACTCCTCAGGCTCGTAAAATGCAAGGATTTCTATATGCGCGATATCCCCCTTTGGGGTAATGACAAGCATGAAAACCTCTGGCTTTGTCCTCACTATGTGGCTTTCAAAGACAGTATAGCCTATAACACCATCCTTCCCCTTTGCCATATAATAGGTGAAAATCTTGGAGTTGACTTTAGCCTTTGAAAGCTCCTGAATCTTTTTTACATCATCATCGTTTAAAAAGACGGTAAGCCTTTCTGTCTCAATGGCTTCGGGAAATGCCTGCTTCAGGGCATCGTCCTTTGTAAGATAGACCTTGCCTGTTACAGGATTAGTCCATAGTAGAACAACAGCTAATAGCAGTATGGATATGTAAATCTTCATAAAATATTACAGGCGGGTTGTAAAAACCCGCCTGTTGTCCTGAGTATCTAAAATATAAACCCTATCCCGATATTGAACTGGTCAATCTTATTTTCATCCTTTCCAGTGCCCTTACCGGACGGTAGATCAGATGAAGTATCTTTTTCCTGATAATCCGCCTTTACGATAACATTTGGATACGGCTTGAAGCCTAAACCGATGGTTGTCACCGTCCTGTCAAATGTCTTGTCGCTCGTCTGGCCTTCAAACACCTCTTTGTGGGTGTTATAATCTTCATACCGCACAAAGGGGGTTATGGCCATTTCCGAGTCGGATTTTATGAGCGGCATGATATCATATGCGGCCTCCAAATACCAGCCTTCCACCTCTTTTCCCACCTTTGTTGCTTTGAGCGCGGCATTGCCGTCCATTTCGCCGCTTGTAAAGAGCCCTCTCAATTGAAGACCTGCCAGACGATACTGGGCATGCACCTCCCAGAGTGTTACATCCCCTTCCATTCCTGAGGTGCCGGACTTATTTTCCGCGTCTCCTGCATCGCTGTCAAGCTCACCCGCATAGTATGTTCCGCCCAGGAGAAGCCCTGTGACAGGTTCATAGTTGATGCGAACAACGGTTGCAAAGGCATCGGCATTTACCTTTGAGCCTTTCTGCCGTAACTCTCGGATAAAGTTTTTTCCCGCCGGCGTGCCTGTGAGTCCATTTACAAGCGCGGCATTGTATTTGAGCGGCCCTATTTGACCATGCGCCATGAGTCCGATTTCCCGCCATGTAGTGGGAATGATATTGGCTTCAATATCCGGTCTCAACACACCATGAAATACCGTCGGCTCATGATACTCATTGAGAAAACCGATTGGTATAAGGACAAGACCGGGTCTCAGATTGAACGCAGGATTCAGCAGAAAATCGAGGTAGGTAAATTCAACAAAGACTTCCGGGACAACTTCCGGATCTGTAGTCGTACCACCCGCTTCAAAACCGGCGTGCTCAAATTCAAGCTCTGTGTTCATGATGATCCAATCATTGAACTTATAGCCCGTATAGAGGACAAACCGCGATACATCGGCTATATCCGTCTTTGTTGAGTCAGTATAATTGGAATACCGCACTTCACCGTAACCGCCGATGGAGAGCCCCTTTTCCATCGAGTAAATCTTCGATGCCGCGGGGCCGAGCCCCATGAAGCTTTCATACTTGGGCTCTGCGACTGCGCCGAGCTTTAATTTCTCCATCTCCTCGGTCAGCACCTCAATCTGTTTTTTTATCTCTTTAATATCCTCTTCACCGGCATAACCAGACAAAGAAAAACCAACAACAACCAATGTTGTTACAACTCCTGTTAAGATTTTTCTAAACCCTCTCATAAGTTTATTCTCCTTTGATTTTGTTTTATAACTCCGAACCTTGTCCCTGCGAGCTTAAAGCAGGGATACTAACTCCGAACCATTCCATGCAGCCTCCTACTACCGGAATATCTAATCTAAGCGCCGACATCTCCATCACCTCCTTTTGATTGTGATTATTATTTTCATTTTATTGAGAATGATTATCATTTTTAGATTATGCTGTCAAGTGTTTTTATTAAAGAGCATATGCGCCTTTCGACCCTTCTCCCTTTGCTGCAATCTCCTCCTGCCATGAACCAGAGACTCCGTTTACTTATGCTTATCTGCTCACCCCATTTGCTGTTTTTGTCATCCTCTTCTACTTTTGTCTTACTATCCTCTCTTTCAGCCACACAAAACCTCCTTTTTTGTTTTTATCCCTATATTACTGGACATATCCGAAGGGTTTTTCTAATTTGGTGAAGCATCGAAAGTTCGCTGTATTAAAAATAGGGGAAGGGGTGAAGAAGCCCCTTCCCCAGGAGGAAGGAAAAAAGAAGAAGACCCCGTCCTTCGCGGGTTTTTCCGTGGAGGCAGCCCAGCATCTCCACGGAAGCCGGTGTAATTGCTCCCAAAAGGCCAAACCCTAACCCCATCTATCCCTTCAATATGCCCCAGGTGCAAATTGTTCAGGGAATATCTGTCAGGAATGAATAGCCTTATCCTAAATCTGCCAGGCAACTGGTGGATGATTGCGTATCTCATAAGTTTCTAAAACCTTAGTAACAATAAAGCACGCACACAGAATACCTTTTTCATTTAATTGATACTTCTTTCGTTTGTAATCCCCTCAAAGCATCTCTTCAGGCTGGATACACTGCCGGTAGAATGGCACATAAGGACGGGGATACCTTCTCTTTTTTTAGATAGGGCTTTTTCCCTGGCATTATGGGATACCCTGTAGGTGAATACGATAATGGCATCCATCCCGCCCAGCCTTTCTTCAAGCCTTGGGCAATCCCTTTCAAAGTGATGAAGACTAACACCATACCTCACAGCCACCCTCCGGTAATCCCCCCTAAGCTTATCCATACCTCCTACCACCGCAATAGACATACCAACCTCCTTTGAATTTAATTATTATTTTCATCTTATTGAGAATGATTATCGTTTTTAAATTATGTTGTCAAGTATTTTTATTCATATTTGTATTCATATTCCTATATAACTACATCACTACCTCTTTTAATAGTTTGAACTAACCCATCAAGGCATCTTTTTAAGCTTGATATGCCGCATGAGTGGCACATAAAAACAGGAATATTTGTCTCTTTCCCCTTAGAAAGTGCGATATTTCTGGCGCTATGGGATATTCTGTTTGTAAATATGATAATGGCATCGGCATCCCCAAGCCTCTCTTTCATGTTCTGGCATTCCCTCTCAAAATGCTTTAGCGTAATATCATATCTTGACGCAACCCTCTTATAATCATTCTTTGCCCTGTCCATACCTCCAATAAGTGTAACGCACATAAAACCTCCTGAATATGATTATTGTTTTCAATATATTGCCAAATTTTTTAATACCCGCCCTTTTTACCGGCCCCAAAAAAGTTAAACTCCCATTCTATCTCGAAGGGCTTGAACCAGTCCCTGACACCGGTCTCTCTATCAGTGTGCCTGCCAAATTCGCCTTTCTTAAGCGGGTTTTCTACTTTATAGATAACTCTGTATTTTCCAGCGCCAAGCATCTTTACATTGTCGCCATAATGCGGGCCGTCATTCGCCGCCATAGGCATCATAGCCCCTTCTATCTTCTGGTGTGTATCCAATTTTATGATTGTATAGTGGATGGTAAGATTGGGTATCCATTCCCCTGCTGCAAAACCGTTGGGGTTATTCTCCGCTGCCTTGATATCGCACTCAAGATGGATATCCGATTCCCCTCTCGGCTTCATAATACCCTTCGGCTCCATTTCAATAGCCTGAAGATACACGGCGGCAATCTCCATGCCGTAGAGGGACTGGGGAAGTCCTATCGGCGTCTCAAGAGCAAATACCGGCGCATAGAATAACGCCGCCATAATTAGTGCAAGAAATATTGTTCTTAATGTTTTCATTTCTAAAGCCTCCTTTTTGGGATTCTTTGACTCTCTGTGTTTTGGTGGACACAGCCCACACTACTCCTGCCTACTGCTTACTGCCTACTCATATCAAGCCCTACCCCCTTTCTATCCAGTTCTTTAGCTGTATTCCTTAATGCATCTATAAGATTAACTGTTTGCTTTTTCACATCTGATAGAGGCGCTTTATTAAACATCGCCTTTCGCAAATCCCCAAAGCCCTTTTCCAGTTCTGTTGCCTTTTTAAGGGAGATATGCCGCCTGACCGCAATCTCCATATTGGCCTTCTCTCCCTCAAATATGCCGAAATAGGCATCTGCCGCCTTCTCCATTGCATCATTGGCCTTACCTGTCTCATACAACTTCATGGCATCATGCAAGACGATCTCAATCTCCATGGCTATACCTGCCCAGGCATCCTGGCCAGCATAGACCCGGCCTGATACCAAAAGGAAAAATAAGATAATACACAATACTACTGCCGGCTTTATTTTATGCCTTCTTTGAATATAATTTTTATTTTCAATAATCATTGAGTTTTTTAAAATAGCGCCATATTCCATGCCGCGGCTACCAACCCTATTCCAAGTATATTCGGTATCATTGCCTGGCTAAACAACCCATGAAGCCTTGCAGCCATATATAAACTCCATATACCGCCGCCTGTAAAAAGAGCCCACTGGATTGTATGTACTGTTTCTTTGTTTAAACCAAGACTGACCAATGACTGGAAAAGTATCAAGCCGAGACCCAATACAAGGGATATCAGAGCAACCGGCGTGTATAAATAACCCAATCTTGCTACCTTTGTCATAACATCCTCTTTTTCCCTCAGCATAAAGGCAGACAGCAACGTTAATAGGAACAGAACAACAGTAATAGATATCATACTTAACAGCATAAAGCTTGTTATGGATGTAAAATCAAGCCAGTTAAATACCTCCCCTGCCTCTTGATAATTAACCATAATCCACCACGGGCCGCTTTTTCCTATAAAATCTCCTAAACTGTAATTTAATAAAAAACTGCCAATCGCCTGTTTATATTGTATGTAAATTGGGTTTACCTGCCAGTGGAAAGCGCCTAATGCAAGGCCTGTTGCTAAAAATAGAAATAACACTTCCAAGATGTTCGGTTCCCTTGTTTTTATTTCTTCTATCTCAAGCCCGGGACGTCTTATATTCAGATGCAGAGAGCTGGACGTCTCTGGATTTACACATCTGAAGCACTCAATACAGTTGGAGCTTGCAACCTTGTTTGTTGTATTTATAAAGGTGGGGCAGACACAACCTTTTCCGTTCCCGCCATTTTTCTCAAAGCTTACAGCGCCAAGCCTTGAAAATATGCCGAGGAGCGGACCTATGGGACAGAGATACCGGCACCACGGCCTTCGCCCGCTCGCATAAACAAAGCCAACTATCGCAGCTAAAACCATTGTCCCTCCAAGAACTTCCATAGCAGCCGGAGGATAATCTCTGGCGCCTATAAGCTGGGCAAGGGTTGTAATAAAAATGAAACTGACCACGGGCATACCTTCCCACCGCATCCACCTCGGGATAGGCCTATTCAGCCCCTTTCTGCCTGCGTATTCGCTCAATGCACCCTGCGGGCACAAAAGTCCGCACCAGAGTCTTCCAAACAAAATCACTGAAAGCAGTACCAACGGAAACCACAACCCCCATATCAAAAACCTTGATATAAGCGTGAAGTTGTTCCATATCGCATCATCCTCTGCCGGCAATGACAAAAAGGGCGGAATAAAGATTAGCGCCATAAAGACAACAAACATCCCCATATGAATATATCCAAATCTTTCTCTGTTCCTTACAAAGAAATTTTCAATGAGTCCGGCAACATTATTCATATCAGCCCTTCTTTATATTTTTTTCCAATTCCAAAAACACATCTTCAAGCCCTTTTGCAAGTTTATCCATATGCCCTGCCACCTCATGCACCTTTTTATCTATCTCTACAAGGTGTTTTCTTATCTCATCCGTCTCCCTGTCTGCAATTCCGCTGGATAACCCGTGGCATATCATGGCATGCCGGCTCACATCGTCTAATATTTCATGGATGCTGTTTATATCAGACTCTATATGGGTTATGTCCTTTGCAACTGTTATCGTTTCTTTGTAAGGCCTCAAAACAAGGCTATAAATAACAGCTGCTATAAGCAATGCAACAAGACCCCCCTGAAGTAATATCCCTTCCCATGTCGGGTATATGCCCAACAAACCTATTGTTGGAAATCCTTCAATGTATGTAGAAGAAATCCATTCAGCCTCCTGCAGTTCCAATATCCCCTTTCCTGCAAATGTAAAGGCAAGATAATAAAGGAATGCGGATGTTACAGCGAAAAAAGGGCCTATTGGAATCCTGACGCTTCCATATTTAATCAGGATAAATAGACCAATGAGACAGAGAGAGCCCGCGGCAAATCCAGCAATGATTGCGCTGCCATTACCGTCTGATGTGGAATACAATGCCTGATAAAAAAGTATTGTCTCAGCGCCCTCGCGATAAACAGATAGAAATGCGGCAAAGCCCAGCGCAAGGATATTGCCTTTGCTCAGAGAACTCTCCACCTTTGATTTTATGTAATGCTGCCACCTTGCGATCTCTATCTTTGTTATAAGCCAGTAGCTCACATAAAACAAAACCGCAGTGGCAAATAGCATTGTAACCCCTTCAATGGCCTCCCTGCCGGCGCCGCTGATGGTGATTACTGTCTGGAGAAGAACAGCGGTAACAAGACTTGCAATGATGGCCGCTACCGCGCCCTTATATACTGTTCTAACCTTATCCTTCTGCCCTGCCTTTGTAAGGTAGGCTGTAAGCGCGCTTATTACAAGGATTGCCTCAAAACCCTCCCGTAAGATTATTATGAACGAATTAAAGAATGCGGCGTATGGCGACCCTTCCTTCCCCTCACCCTTTTCCAGGAGTTTTTTGGCGTCCTTTTCCAATGCCCTTGCAAGCAGGCCAATTTTTTTCTTTATATCATCCGCAGGCGCATTTGCAGCCATAGCCTTTCTTATATCGCCGAACATGGATTCCAGAAGAGTCTTCCTGTCTGTGGAGATATATAAGCCCACAGCAGTCTCCATACCGCTTCCTTCAAAGGCATTAAAATATGCCTCAGATATAGATGCCTTTGCATTATCTATCCTTCCCTCTGAGTACGCATCCGCGCCTCTATTCAAAATACCCTCTATTTCATGACCAACATCTGTCCATCTCTTTTCACCTGCAAAGACAGATGCAGAAACAAAAAATATAAATACAACAGCAATGCAAAATGTTCGCCTAAATGACATTTTTACTCTCCCTATACATTATAATGAAAATGAATATCATTTTTAAATTATATTGTCAAGTGTTTTCTATTCTGCCGGCAAACAGTTTGACAGTAATTTCAAAAGCAGGTATCATCAGACCATGATAGAGAAACCCATAACCATAGTATCCATAGGCGGCAATACACTTATCAGGAAGGGAGAAAAAGGTGAGATTGAAGAGCAGTTTGAGCATACGGAAAGATGTATGACCTATGTTGCGCGGCTGGCTGCGCAAGGTTTTAGAATAGCCATAACCCATGGAAACGGCCCTATCGTTGGAAATATCGTTATAAGAAATGAGGCTGCAAAGGATATTATCCCGGCCATGCCCCTTTATATATGTAACGCCGATTCAGGGGGCGGCATAGGTTTTATGATTCAGCAGACTTTGTATAATCAGTTAAAACAGCTAAATATAAAAAGAAGTGTGGCTACTGTTATTACCCAGGTTGTGATTGATAAAAATGACACGGCATTTTCTCATCCAACAAAACCAATAGGGCCTTTTTACACAAAGGAAGAAGCAGTAAAAAACCAAAAGGAGAAAGGCTGGACAATTGTGGAAGACAGCAACAGGGGCTACAGAAGGGTTGTCCCCTCCCCTAAGCCGCTAAAGGTTGTTGAGGCGGATGTTATAAAAAAACTGGTATTGGACGGCATTATTGTGATTGCTGCCGGCGGCGGAGGGCTACCTGTAGCGGAATCGCCGGATGGCAGTCTAAAAGCCATGGATGCTGTGATAGATAAGGATTTGGCAACTGCTGTATTGGCCAAAGAGATAAAGGCAGAAACATTTATAGACCTGACATCAATTGATAAGGTTTATATAAATTTTGGCAAACCCAACCAAACCGGATTAGACAAACTTACTCTTTCAGAGGTCAGAAAATACCTTGATGCCGGAGAATTTGCCCCCGGAAGCATGGGGCCTAAGATAGAAGCAGCCATTGAATTTCTTGAGGCAGGTGGCAAAGAGGTTATAATAACAACGCCGGAACTTCTTGAATCGGCAATAGAAGGAAAGGCCGGTACGAGGATTACTCCATTGTAAATTGCAAATTGCAAAATGTAAATCGCAAAAAGTTTTTAGCTTTCACTTTGCCTTTTACAATCTGCAATCTTCAATTTGCAATGCGCTATAGCGCAATCTCCATTCCATCATATGCCAGTTCAAATCCGGCAGGAAGCGCCTTATTTGTTTCATCATAATCCAGGTTATGGCTTAAGTGGGTAAGAATAACCCTTTTAGATTTTAGCTCTGCCCCGATCTGGACAGCCTCCTGAATACTGAAGTGAGTGGGATGCGGTTTATGGCGAAGGGCCCCTAATATCAATACATCAAGATTTTTAAGCTCTTCTTTAGACCCGTCCGGAATCTGGCTGCAGTCTGTTATATATGCAAGCCTCTCAATTCTAAATCCAAGCGCCTGCATTTTGCCGTGATAAACATTTATCGGCTGAACCAAAAGACCAAAAAGGTTAAACGGCGCTGAAATCAGAAAGGTCTCAAGCTCCGGCTTCCATCCGTCATTTTCCTCAACTGCAAAGATGTAATTAAACATACTCCTTATGCGGTTGATTGTAAATTCACTGCCGTAACACGGAATCGGCCTCTTCTGTATCATATTAAAACTTCTAAGCTCGTCAATGCCGTGGATATGGTCAGCATGGGGATGGGTATAAAGAACAGCGTCAATCCGCTCTATCTTATGGGTCAGGGACTGTTGCCTCAAATCAGTTGCCGTGTCTATCAGGATATTCCTGTTATTTGCAGTTATAAGAATGGATGAACGTGTCCGCTTATTTTTAGCGTCTTTTGATGCGCATACGTTGCATTTACAGCCAATTACAGGAACCCCTGTGGATGTTCCGCAGCCTAATATGATTATCTTCATTCACTTCCCGCAGCACTTCTTATATTTTTTGCCGCTCCCACAGGGACATGGCTCGTTTCTGCCAACCTTCTGCTCAACATGAACAGGCTTTGGTTTTTCATCCCTGGCCACCGACCCCTGCCCCCTGACCCCTTCCGGGCTTTCCCCTCTGCTCAAAACAAACTGCTGAGGCCTCTTCACAGGTTCAAGGCTTGCGACATCTTCTTCCCTTGTAATCTGAACCTTAAACAGTCTCTCGCATACCTCCTGTTTCAGCCTGAATATCATGTCTGTAAAAAGGTCAAACCCCTCTTTTTTATATTCCTGTAAAGGGTTTTTCTGGCCGTAGCCGCGGAGTCCTATCCCTTCTTTCAAATGGTCCATGGCAAGGAGATGGTCTTTCCAGAGCGTATCCAATGTGTGGAGCATTACAACCTTTTCCAGATGCCTGAACGACTCCTCGCCTATAGATCCAATCTTCTTATCGTATGTCTTCTTTGCCTCATCTGCAACAAGGTCAATCAAGCCGTCCCGTGATTGCAAATTCTCAAATTCCTTATCGTCAAACTGCGCATCAAACTGTTTATAAACCGCATCCTTTATTGCCTTTGTATCCCACTCTTCAGGATGTGTTTTTTCATCCACATAGGTAAATCCAATCTCCTCTGCCGCATCCTCTATAAAACCTGCAACCATATCCTTCAGGCCTTCCTGACCAAGTATCTGCCGCCTGTATTTGTAAACAACCTCCCTCTGCTGGTTCATTACATCGTCGTATTCAAGGATGTGTTTCCTTATATCAAAGTTGTGCGCCTCAACCTTTTTCTGGGCATTCTCTATGGCCTTTGTGACAAGGCCGTGCTCAATCGGGACATCCTCTTCCATGCCCAGCCTATCCATAATAGAAGAAATCCTGTCCGAGCCAAATATGCGCAAAAGGTCATCTTCAAGGGATAGATAAAATCTGGATGAACCAGGGTCGCCTTGCCTTCCTGCGCGGCCCCTTAACTGGTTGTCTATCCTTCGCGACTCGTGCCGTTCTGTACCAATAATATGCAGGCCGCCAAGTTCAATAACCTGCTTCTTCTCTTCCTCGCAAAGTTGTCTTGCGGCGGTAAACGCATATTTGTAGGCATCCGTAGCATCATCCTTTCCTGCCTTCTCCGCGGCCAGCGCCTCAGGATTCCCGCCAAGAATAATATCCGTCCCCCTTCCTGCCATATTGGTTGAAAGTGTCACAGCGCCAACCCTTCCTGCCTGGGCTATTATTTCCGCCTCTTTTTCATGCTGCTTTGCATTGAGCACATGATGCCTGACTCCCTGCTTTGAAAGTAAACTCGCCAGCCTTTCAGATTTTTCTATAGAAATAGTGCCGACCAGAACAGGCCTCCCCTTTTCATGCCACTCCTCCACCTCCCTTATGACCGCATTAAACTTTTCTTTTTCAGTCTTGTAAATCAAATCAGAGTAGTCAGTTCTCCTCATCAGCCTGTTGGGAGGCATAATCATTACTTCAAGCTTATAAATCGCATGAAACTCCGCTGCCTCTGTATCTGCCGTGCCTGTCATGCCTGCAAGCTTTTTATACATCCTGAAATAATTTTGGAATGTGATAGTGGCAAGGGTCTGGTTTTCATTTTCTATCTTCACCTTTTCCTTTGCCTCAATCGCCTGATGGAGGCCGTCGCTCCAGCGTCTTCCCGGCATGAGCCTGCCTGTAAACTCATCCACTATGATGACCTGGTTATCCTTTGCTACATAGTCAACATCTCTGTGAAAAAGCACATGGGCCCTCAGACCCTGATTTACATGATGCAGGGTCTCAATATGCCTTGGGTCATATAAGTTTTCTACATTCAAAAGATGCTCAACCTTCTCAACACCATCCTCAGTTAATATTACCTGCCTTGCCTTTTCGTCAACTGTAAAATGCGCGTCCTTTTTCAAGTTAGGTATTATTCTGTCAATTGTATAATATTTATCAGTGGACTCTTCTGCCTGGCCTGAGATGATAAGCGGCGTCCTCGCCTCATCTATCAAAATGCTGTCCACCTCGTCAACTATTGCGTAGTTAAGCTCCCTCTGGACATACTCTTCAAGGGAAAATTTCATATTGTCGCGCAGGTAATCAAAGCCGTACTCGTTGTTTGTGCCGTATGTAATATCAGCCTGATACGCCTCTCTGCGGCTCGCAGGTCTCAGATGATAAAGCCTCTCATCCTTCGGCACATAGGCAGGGTCATAGAGGAATGAAGCATCATGTTGTATGACGCCGACAGATAAACCGAGGCTGTGATACAGGGGGCCCATCCACTGCGTATCTCTCTTTGCAAGATAATCATTGACCGTAATAAGATGGCACCCTTTGCCCTCCAGCGCATTAAGATAAAGGGGCAGGGTTGCAACAAGGGTCTTGCCTTCCCCTGTCTTCATCTCAGAAATCTTTCCATTATGAAGCACAATCCCGCCCAATAACTGGACATCAAAATGCCTCATGTTGAGCCTTCTCCTTGCCACTTCCCTTACAACTGCAAATGCCTCCGGCAGTATATCATCCAGCGCCTCGCCCGTCTTAAGCCTTTCCTTAAACTTCTGCGTAAATGCCGCAAGCTCAGCATCTGTAAGCCTTTTTATGTCAGGCTCAAGGCTGTTTATCCTTTCAACAATGGGCTGAATCTTTTTTAGTTCCCGTTCGTTTCTGCTTCCAAATATCTTTTTTAATGCTATGCCTAACATGATGTAAATGTCTCCCTTTTACGATTGTGTTTTATAACATATCCTTAAACATTATTCCACCATGAAACTTTCTAAAACCTTCAGACACTTTTCAGTCGCACCCCTATTCTCTTCCAGTGCGCTGTATGCTGCGCTGCCGGCCTTCTCTGCATAAGCCTTGTCAGCAAGCAGTTTCTTCAGCGCTTCGAAGAGGTCTTTAATATTATTTACCCTTATTCCCCCGCCTGCCGCTTCCAGCATCTCCGCCATTTCAAGATAACTCTTAAGATAATGGCCATAAATTACAGGCTTCTTATAAACAGCAGGTTCAAGAAGATTATGGCCTCCAATATTTACAAGAGTTCCGCCTACGAATGCCACAGCGGCAATGCTATAAATATTGGAAAGCTCCCCGATAGTATCCAGAAGTATTACGTCATAGGAGGTAGGGGATGGGAGGCAGGAGGTGGGAGTTACAACAGTTCGTCTTATGACAGTAAGCCCCTTCTCTATGACAAGTTTCTCCACATCTTTAAACCTTTCCGGATGCCTTGGCGCAATTATCAATCTTAAACTTGGAAACTCCTGTTTAAGCCTTTTAAAGATACCAAGTATAATTTCTTCCTCACCCGCATGGGTGCTTCCTGCGACAATGATTTTATCATCATTTTTTATATTGAACCCGCGGATAAACACATCCCTCTCAGCAGGAGACCATCCAATATGGCTTATATCAAATTTTATATTGCCGGCCACTGAGGTCTTCGCAGGCTCCACGCCCAGGGCTATTGCCCTGATATTATCCTGTTGTATCTGGCTTAAAAAATAAGATATGCTTCCGAATATCCTGTTGAAGAAAAACCCAAACAGCCTGTACCGCCCGAAGGAGCGGTCTGATATTGTTCCGTTTACAACCATTACAGGAACCCCATTTTTTTTAAAGAGCCTCAATATATTCGGCCATATCTCTTTTTCCACTACTACAAAAACTTTTGGTTTTATTCTTTTTACAACACTGCTAACAACCCAATGAAAGTCAAACGGAAAATACACAAGGCTGTCAATCCATTGAAAACCTTCTTTCAAAGCAACTGCATTGCCCGTTGATGTAACAGTAGAAAATACAATCTTTACATCCATGTGTTTTTCTTTAAAATGTTTCAGAAGCGGCAGAACCGCCTTTACCTCTCCAACAGAAACGGCATGAAACCAAACCACCCGGCTATCGGATAGTTTTCTGAGTTTTCCTTCGCCTATAAAACCAAATCTTTCTAATATACCTTTGCGATACTTGCCGGCAAATATCATCTTAAAAATAAAATACGGCAGAAGAAGAATCAGGGATATATGTAGGAGGATGTCGTAGAGGAAAAACATAACAATTAGTGAAAAATGTAAAATGCAGATTGCAAATTGAAAAGTAGAAACATTTTTAATTTTGCATTTTGCAATTTACAATTTACAATTGAAATAACTGTCCGCCCTTTCTGTAATATTCAGCAGGCTTTCCTGCAAGGCCAATCTCTTTTGCTCCAATTCTTCTTCGGTTGATTCGTGGTTTACAATGATGGGGTCGCCGCAGATAAACACGCCTTTTGAAAATGGGCAAGGCATGATAAAGCCGTCCCAACTCTTAAATGTTTTTTTTTTGAGGCGCTGAAGGTCATAGGTATTATTGGCAGGCCTGTTGTCTTTGCCAGATGGATTATCCCCATCTGCGCATTAAATCCCGGTCCTTTTGGGCCGTCGGGCGTTATAGCTATATCTTTACCTTTTTTCCATTCTTTTAAAAGCCCTTTTACCCCGCCAAACCAGCCCCTTGTGGAAGAACCCCTGACAGAATCTATGCCAAACCTCATTACAGTCCTTGCTATCAATTCGCCATCTCTGTGCTGACTCACCATTACGGCCACCCCATTGCCTTTGTACATAATGGGCATCATTAAAAGCCTTCCGTGCCAGAAAGCAAGAATGATATTCCTGCCCCTTTGCCAGTCACCCCATACCCGCTCAAAATTGACATACGAAATCCTCATTGTCTTAGCCAAAAACCTTATAAGCAAAGAGGCTAAAAACGGCGCCGCACTTATTGTAATTTTATTCAATATATTCTTCATAATAAAAACCATCAGCCATCAGCCTTCAACCTTACCACCTTTTCATCTCCGCCGTGAAACTGCATACGATAAATCCGGCAATATTCTCCGCCGAGTTTTAAAAGCTCTTCATGTCTCCCCATCTCTTTTATCCCGCCGTCAGCAAGAACAATAATTCTGTCCGCATTTCTCACAGTGGAAAGTCTGTGCGCGACAACAAAGGTGGTTCTTCCATGCACAAGATTATTTAATCCCTTCTGAACTTCCATTTCAGATTCTGTATCAAGAGATGATGTTGCCTCATCAAGTATAAGTATAGGGGCATTTTTGAGTATCGCCCTTGCAATTGATAATCTTTGTCTCTCACCCCCTGACAATCTAACGCCGCCTTCGCCTATTATAGTATCATATCCCTGAGGCAGCTTTCTGATAAAGCTGTCTGCATTGGCAGCCTTTGCCGCATTCACTATGTCATCATAATCACCTCTTTCAATATCGCCATAGGCAATATTTTTCTTTACAGTGTCATTAAACAGGATGACATGCTGGGAAACTATGGCAATCTGCGCCCTGAGGGAATCCCGGGCAATATCCCTGATATCCGCGCCGTCAAAGAGAATAGCCCCTTCAGTGACATCATAAAATCTTGGAAGCAGGTTTACAAATGTCGTCTTGCCGACGCCGCTTGTCCCGACTATTGCTATAACCTCTCCGTTTTTGACCTTGAGATTTACATCTTTAAGAACCCATTTGTCGCCGTATCTGAACGAGGCATTTCTAAGCTCAAGTCCCTCTGATATGCCATCAATCCTTTTTGCATTTTCTTTATCCTTTGTCTCCTGAGGAATATCTAAAAGTTCAAACACCCTCGATGCAGCGGCAAGGCCGCTCTGGATATTCATATTAACGCCGTTAAGCGCTTTGATTGGCTGGTACAACATTAGAACTGCCGCAAAAAAAGATATAAAATCTTCCGGTCTCAATGTGCCATCCTGAATCCTGTATGCCGCATACCATATTGTAACAGCGAAACCAATTGCCCCGAACATCTCCATCATTGGCGGTGTAACAGCCCTTACCTTTATGGACTTCATCCTGAGTTTTGAAAATCGCTCGTTCTCCCTGCCGAACCTGAGCTCTTCATATTTCTCCATGCAAAAAGCCTTTACAATCTTTATGCCGGCTATAGCCTCATGGAGGAGTGCTGTCATAGCGCCCATGCTTGCCTGACCCTGCGTGGAAACCTTGCGCATTTTTTTAGAGAACCTGATCATAGGATATATAGCAAGCGGAAAGGCAATAAAGGCAGCGGCCGCAAGTTTCCAGTCCCTGCTTATAACCAGAGCAGCCAATACTATAATCGTAAGGCTTTCCCGAAGCAGTGTTGCCGCTGAATCTGCCGCTGTATTCTGCAGCATGCCCACATCGTTTGTAACCCTTGACATCAATGCGCCTGTTGAGTTTTTGGTAAAATAAGAAAGAGGAAGGTTCAGGATATGTTTATAAAGGAGAGCTCTTATATCAGTAACTATGCCCTGCCCGACATATCCCATAAAATAAGACTGGCCGAAGAATGAAATGCCTTTAATAACGGCAACGATAATAATAACAATAGGCACGACCACAAGCATCTCGGACCTGCTGAATGTAAAGATGTCCATAGGTATGAGCCTTATGGTGTCATCGGCGCTGTTTGTGAACAGAAATTTCATAACAGGCCCTATCAGATAGGCAAATGCGCCATTGGAAAGAGCAAGCGCCAGCATAAAGAATATTGCCAGGGTCAGATGCCCCCAGTAATGAAAAAGAAATTTTAATAGACGAAGATAGAGCTTCATAGCTTCTGGCTCCTGACTTCCCTGCCTACTGCCTGCAGGGGCAAGCCTGACTCCTGACTTTTTAAAAAAGAATATATCTCTTCTGCCGCCTTCTTTGACGCATCGCCGCTTCCGAGTTTTTTCCCCATCTCTTTAAGTTCAGAAATAACACTATTTCTTGTATCCCTGTTGCCTAAAAATTTTAAAATATCTTTTGCTATCAGTTCCGGTCTGGCATTTTCCTGAATAAGCTCAGGCACTATCCATTTTCCAGCCACAATATTCGGAAGGCCGATATAATCAACCCTTACAAACATCCTGCCAATAATGGAAGTTAAAATGGAAACCTTATAGATAATAACCATCGGAACTTCCATCAAAGCAGTCTCAAGGGTTGCTGTGCCAGATGCAACAATTGCGGCATCAGATGCCCTTAACACCTCATAAAGACGGCCGCGGACAATAGCAATCTCAAACCTGTCTCTGCAGGTAGTAAGCAGGGATTGCGAGTTCTTTATAATCTCCTCAATAAAAGTTTGTTCTATCGTATCTGCCAGAGGCAGTATAAATTGAATATCCTTTATTTCCCTTTTTATAATAGCGGCGGCCTCAAGCATTACAGGAAGAAGCCTTTCAACCTCATGCCTCCTACTTCCGGGAAGAAGCGCAACAACACGACCATGCCCCATGCTGAGGCTTGATAATGCATCTTCCTTAGACAAGCGGCACGACACTATCCCTGCCAACGGATGGCCTACATATTCCACATCCATGCCTGCCTTCTTATAAATATCCTCTTCAAATGGAAAGACAACAAGCATCTTATCTACAAGCCTTGCTATCTTTTTAACCCGTCTCCTTCTCCATGCCCACACCTGAGGGCCTATGTAATATATTACAGGGATCCCTCTCTTATCAGCCTCTTTTGCAACATGCAGATTAAAATCAGGAAAATCTATAAGGACAACAATGTCAGGTCTGTTTTCATCAAGGGCCTTTTTGAGTTTATTAAATGCGGCATAGAGTCTGCCAAGTTTCAGTATAACCTCTGAAATCCCAACTACCGCCAGATTCTTTGAGTCTTCAATTGCGCTGAACCCCACCCCCTTCATCTTCTCCCCGCCCACACCGTAAAACCTCAGCGCTGGATCTATCTCCTTTAAAGCCTTTATAAGATTTGAACCATGCAAGTCTCCTGATGCCTCACCCGCAACTATGAGGATGCTGCCACTCATAGGATTTGGGATTTGGGATTTGAGATTCGGGATTTTGGATTTCAAATCCGCAATCCGCAATCCGCAATTTTATTTTGTATCATCTGTGCAACCTCAAGAGCCCTTCTTCCATCCTCCCCTGATACTAACGGAGGTTTTCTTGCAGCCACACAATGCAAAAACGCCTTTATCTCTTCCAACAATGTGTCATTTTTCTCTATCTTTATATCTTCTTCTATAATCCGGGGCATTTCCCCTTTTTCCCCCGAAAACTTTCTGAATACCGCCATGCTCTGATGCGCATAATCAATTGATATACAGGCATCATGCTGGAATAGCCTTATCTTCCTCTCCCTCTCCTTTGACACCCTGCTTGCCGTAACATTTGCAACACATCCATTTTTGAACCTTATCCTTGCATTTGCCATATCAACCTTATCAGTTATAACAGGCACACCGACAGCATCCACTGCCTCAATATCTGATTTAACAAAATTCAGGATGATATCTATATCATGTATCATCATATCAAGGATTACATCAACATCAGTGGACCTGTTTGAAAACGGTGAAAGCCTGTGACAGTCTATAAACAGAGGATTGTTAACTATACCTTCAGCGGCTGTCACCGCCGCATTAAATCTCTCAAGATGCCCGACCTGCAGAAGAGCCTTTCTCTTTCCGGCCTCTTTTATAAGTTCATCCGCCTCTTCAACAGTATTTGTTATGGGTTTTTCTAAAAGGCAATCTATGCCTTGCGAAAGAAAGTCCTTTGCAATCCTGTAATGAAGGACTGTAGGAACAACAATACTTACTGCATCCACCTTATCTTTCGAAAGAATATCATGGTAAGAATAAAATGCGTTTGTCTTTAAATTTGACGCAACCTCCTCTACCCTTTTTTTATCTGCGTCAACAACCCCCACAAGTTCCACATCAGGAAGGCCTGCATATTTTTCTGCGTGAAATTTACCAAGGTGTCCAACACCTATTACGGCAACCCTAATCCGTTTCATCTCCCTCTGCCCTTCTCCCTGTTTCTCTTGTGATACCGCGCTTAGAGCCTTTAATGAATTCTACGAGCTTTGCCGCGTGTATTGAATGTTTCATTTCTTCCTCTAATTTGCCGACAGCATCCGTTAGTGTAAGGCCGCTTCTAAAAAGGATATTGTATGCCTTTTTCAGGGCGTCAATTTCTTCCCTTGAAAAACCGTGTCTTCTGAGCCCCACCTTGTTAAGACCGTACAGCTTCGCCCTGTTTCCAACAGCCATAACATACGGAGGCACATCGTGCGTAATTGCCGAAGCGCCGCCTATGATTGCGTAGGCGCCCACATTGGCAAATTGATGAATGGCAACAAGCCCCCCGATTATAGCATGGTCTTCTATCCTCACATGGCCTGCCAGAGTAGCCGCATTTGCCATAATAACATTGTTTCCTATCTTGCAGTCATGGGCAATATGAACATAGGCCATCAGAAAATTTTTATCGCCTATAACTGTCTGACCTCCGCCCTTAACAGTCCCTCTGTGAATTGTGACAAATTCCCTTATCACATTATTATTGCCGATTATTACCTCAGTCTTTTCATCTTTATATGTAAGGTCCTGAGGCGGCGCGCCTATAGAGGCGAATTGATGTATACTGCATCCAGTTCCTATCCTTGTCCAGCCATCTGCCACAACATGGGAACCTATAACCGTCCCTCTTCCTATCTTCACATCCCTGCCTATAACTGAATAAGGCCCTATCTCAACGCCCTCATCAATCTCCGCGCCGTTATGGATTATAGCAGTAGGATGGATTAAATCTTTATCATTTTTAGCCTTTACAATCATTCTCTACTCCATTTTTAGATTTATCGCGGGTTCAAGTTTGTAACTTGAACCCAAATAATTCGTATGAGGCAAATACGAACTTTATGGAGCAGGTTACAAACCTGCTCCCGCAAAGCGTCAACTAATTACTTATCCACTATCGTTGCCATAAGCTCAGCCTCAGCAACAAGGTTGTCGTCAACATACGCCTCGCCTTTAAATGCCCATATGGCGCCGCGTTGTTTTGTAATCTCCAGCACAAGCTCAAGTTTATCACCCGGCAGCACAGGCTTGCGGAATTTTGCCTTGTCTATGCCCATAAAATACACGGCCTTATTTGCCACATTAGCGGACTTGAACGCGAGTATGCCGCCCACCTGCGCCATTGCCTCTATTATCAAAACACCAGGCATAATCGGATGACCCGGGAAATGTCCCTGAAAAAACGGCTCGTTGATTGTGACATTCTTTATGCCCTTTGCGCGCTTCCCTGCCTCAAACTCTACAACCTTATCCACTAAAAGAAACGGATACCGGTGGGGAAGGGTATTTAGAATCTCCTTGATGTCAATCATAAAACCTCCTTATTTTTCCCCTTCATGCCGGTTCAAATTTGTAATCTGAACCAAATAATGTATGGTTCAAGCTGTAAACTTGAACCAACGAAGAAAATAACTACTTGAGGGGAAATGCCAAACGAAATCCGTTGTCGCTGATCCGATCCGCAGGCTCAAGCCTGGACCGCTTAGCTGTCCTCAGATTCAGTGGGATGTTAAACCACGAACCGCCGCGCAGAACCCGGTAGGCGCTGCCATTCGCCCCCTTGGGGTTGTCTTTCGGGCTATTTTTATAATAGTTCTCGTCATACCAGTCCTGCACCCATTCCCAGACATTGCCGCTCATATCGTATATGCCAAGTCCATTTGGCTGTTTTTGTCCCACCGGGTGTATTTTTCCGCCTGCATTTGAACTATACCATGCAATGCTGTCTATATCATTCCCACCGGCGTATTTCTCATTTTTGCCGCCGCTTCTTGCCGCATATTCCCATTGCGCCTCTGTGGGAAGCCTGTAATTTTTGCCTGTCTTTTGGTTGAGTTTATTTATAAATTCCTCAATATCATTCCAGCTTATGTTTGCAACAGGACAGTCGTCGCAGTCTCTAAAATATAATGGGTCATCTCCCATAACATCCTGCCACTGTTTCTGTGTTGCTTCATATTTCCCTATGTAAAAATCATTCACACATACCTCATGGACAGGTTTTTCATTGCTATCTCCATCAGCGAATGTACTCCCCATCTGAGCCCTATGGGTATCTGAAAAAAAGAGAGCGCCATCTCCATCGCCGAATGTGTCTCCCATCTGAAAACAACCCCCTTTGACAAAGACGAACTCCATGCCGGTTACCGGCTCTTTGAATGTCTTCTCCTTGGGGATCAACTGCTTATCGTCAAGCCGTGGCTTTTTTTCTTCTCCCGAAACAAAAAAGGATAAGCTAAAAAAAACAAACGCAAAAATGGCAATTACACTGATGTTAAATGTTCGTTTAGGCATCTAAAACCTCCATCTCGGAATTCAGAAAGCAGGTGCAAACCCCTAACCCTGCTCCCTCTCCTCTTCTTCCAACTCCTCTACCCTCTTCTCCAATTCAAGTATCTTCTTCCTCATTTCAGGGAGCTTTGCAAATATGTTCTGCGCTTTCAGCCATTCCCTGTGGGGTATGGCGGGTGTGCCTGAGAAAACGCCTTTCTCCGTAATATCCTGCGCAACACCTGATTGTGAACCGATGATCACATCATCTGTTATCTCTATATGGCCTACAACGCCGACCTGACCGGCCAGGGTCACCCTGTTGCCAAGCTTTGTGCTTCCTGCAATACCCGCCTGCGCGACAATGGCAGAGTCTTCTCCGATTGTAACATTATGGGCTATCTGCACTAAATTATCTATCTTCGTTCCTCTGGCAACGACCGTTTCTCCTAATGTTGCCCTGTCAATTGTCACACATGCGCCAATCTCCACATCATCCTCAATCCTTACAATGCCCACCTGCGGTATCTTATGATATTTAGAGCCGTCCTTTGCAAAACCAAAACCATCGCTTCCCACAACAGAGTTGCAGTGAATTATAACCCGTTTGCCTATGCGGCATCCTTCTCTTATGGACACATTTGAATGCAATACTGTGTCATCGCCTATACTTGCGCCCATGCCAATATAAACCCCGGGATACAGCACCGCCCTATCGCCTATATTAGCATCGTCATCTATATATACATGCGGATATATTGAGACAGACAAACCTATTTCAGCGGTATGATGAATATGCGCATTAGGATGAATGCCGTGATAAGGCAAAGGCAGCGGATTGAAAAAAGCCAACGTTTTTGCAAAGGCCAGATACGGGTTTTTAACATAAAGGATATTTTTCCCTTTGGGGACAGATTTTAAATCTGTCCCCAAAGCAACAATAATTGCAGAGGCCTTTGTGCCTGAAATGCCGGCAATATATTTAGGGCTGGCAATAAATGTTATATCACCTTCTGCTGCCCTGTCTATACTTGCCACACCGCTTATAATAGTATTTTCATCTCCGGCAATATCGCCTCCAACAAGTCCGGCCAGCTCTCTGAGGGTCTTTTTTATCTCAGTATTTGTCACTTTTTTCCCTTGTTTTCCTTTTTAGCCTTCTTATATTCAACATCGTAGGCTTTTATGAGATCATTGGTCAGGTCTGCTTCAGGCGGGCCATATATCAAGCCCTGCAGCTCAAATAAAAAGGTATAGCCCTTCTCCTTTGCTAACGGTTTGGCAATCTCTATCAGGTCTTTTACGATTACGGTCTTTTTTTCCTGTTCCCTTCTTTTAAGGTCGTCATTTGATTGTAAATAAAATCTCTGAAACTCCTGCATCCTGGACTGTAATTCCTTTTGTTTCTGTTCCTGCATATCCGCGCTCCATACAGTCTTCTTTTTTTCTATTTCCTCATTGAGTTTTTTAAGATCTTCCTGTTTTACATCTATCTGCTCCTGCCTCTTCTTGGTCTCTGCCTCAAGTTCCAGAACTGCCTCTTTCCCCGCCAAACACTCGTTCAATGCCTTCTGAAGATTAACATAACCAAGTTTCAATTCTGCTGCCACTGCCGCGCCTGAAAATATGACGGCAACTATAATTACCATAATGCCAATCTGTAGTTTTTTCATGTTATCTCTCCTTTTTTATAGAGCCAAAGATTCAAAGAGTCAGAGTGTCAGAGTAAAAACTTTATCGCTATGACTCTTTGACTCTTTGACACTGTTTTTTAAAACACCGTCCCTATTGTAAATTCCCACTGGGTGGCCTTTTCCCCTTCTCTCCTGTTCAGGTTACGGCCCCATTCAAGCCTTAACGGCCCAACCGGAGAGAACCATCTTACTCCCAGACCAGCAGATACCCTCAAATCACCAAGGTCTATGTTGCCGTTATAGGCATTTCCTGCGTCAAAGAAGATGAGACCCTTCACTCTTTGTTCTGCCACCAAAGGGAAGAGATATTCCAAATTTGCAAAAACCTCTTTATTGCCGCCTATAATATCATTTGTTGCAGGATCCAGCGGGCCTACGCTCCTTGTTCTGAAGCCCCTTATGGTATTTATTCCGCCAAGATAGAATCTTTCATATACAGGAATCTCTTTGCCGCCAAATCCCTGAATATATCCTATTACACCATGCGTGACGAATGTGGTATCCCAAAACAGCGGAAAATATTTTGCGCCTTCGGCAATATATTTTACAAAATTATTATCACCTCCGAGGGGGCCGCCTGCAAATTCAAGAGAAAGAGATGTTACAGAACCTTCATTCGGGAAAAATGCGTCATCCCTGGTATCCCTTTTAATGGCGCCGCTCAGGCTGCTTGTAGTACTCTTACCTTCTTGATCCTTTATCAACTGCGCAGCAGAAGACGACACATCTTTTACTGTCACCTCTTCTAATTTATAGGTCAGATATCCCCTGACATCCCTTTCATAAACCGGAAAACCAAGCCTTGCATCAAAACCATAACTGCCTCTTGTAAAATCAGGATACTCCCTGCTGACATTAAATAAATCAACCCCTGCTGAAATGGGTTTGTCAAAAAGCCACGGCTCGGTAAAGCCAAGCTGGTATCTCGAGCTTTTAGAGCTTATAGTCCCTGAAAGGTCAAGTTTAAGCCCGGTGCCAAAAAAGTTGCTCTGCGATATGGATGCAGTGCCTATAATATTATCAACCGAGCTATAACCAATGCCTGCTGAAATGGAGCCGGTTGGCCTCTCTTTTACATCCACATTCAGAACCATTTTGTTTTCAGCGCTTCCCGGCTGCGGCGCAATATTCACCCTCTCAAAATATCCCAATCTGTTCAGGTTGTTTCTGCTCCTCTTCATATCAGTGGCTGAAAAGAGCATTCCCTCTGAAAGCTCAACCTCTCTCCTTATAACCTTATCCCTGGTATTAACATTGCCGGAAATGTTTATCCTTTCTACATATACCAACTCTCCTTTCTGAATATCAAATGTAATATCAGCCCTTTTTTCCTTTTCATCTGTATTGGTCACAGGATTGATAATAACATTCGCATAACCCGCGTCGCCGTAAATATCACTCAACCTGGAAATATCCCCGGTTAATATATTTCTGCTGAATACCTCACCGGTGGTTGTCTTAACCTTTTCCATCAATAGAGCCCTGGTGGTAAGTATATCCCCTTTTATATCTATTTTCCCAACCTTATATTGTTCTCCTTCAGAAAGGGCTATGGTAATAAAAAACCATTTTTTATCACTGCTTAAAGACACAAGATGGTCTGTTATGCCGGCATGGATGTAGCCGTTATCATAATAATGCGCCATTATCTTACTTAGGTCGTTCTGAAAAACAGCCTCGTCAAATATCCCTGATTTCGTCAGAAAAGAAAAAAATCCGACCTCCTTTGTGTCCATGACATCCTTTATCTCACCCTCATCATATGCCTTGCTGCCTATAATAGTAATCCTCTTTACCTTTACCTTATCTCCTTCCTCTATATTAAACTTAACCTCTGCGGCTGCGTCATCCTTCCTCTCTACTACAGATTCAACATTTGCAAGAAAAAACCCTTCAGTCGCGTAAAGGGCCTTAATCTTTTCTGCATTTTCATTGAGGAGCGTCCTGTTAAGGATAGTGTTCTCCTTTACTGTTATAGCGCCTTTTATCTTCTCGTCTTTAATCTCTTTATTTCCGCTTATCACAACCTTTTTTATTACCGGCCTTTCCTTTACAATAAAGGTCAGTTCCATACCTCTGCCTGTATCTCTGATATCTGCCATTACATCTTCAAAAAAGCCCATGTCATAGACGGCCTTTATATCGTCCCTTAAATCATCACGAGAAAACACCTCTCCTGTCTTGCTTTTTATCTTTGTATTTACAGCCGCTTCATCAACCCGTTTATTGCCGGTAATTATCACATTGCTGATTATCCCGTACTTTACAGCGCCTTTAGCCTCCGTATATCCGGGGACAGATTTCAAATCTGTCCCCTTTGCCGTAATCATTTTTTCCACAAGTTTCCCGGCAAAAGACTTTAGAGATTCAAGTATTGCCTTTTCATTTTCTTCCTTCACGTATAAGGAGGTAATTAGCCTATTCTCTATTATATCCAATAGCCTTATATCAAGACTTATAGCTTTATCAATCTTTGTTATACTGCCAAGGATTGCATAAGCCGCGCCTTCATCTTTTCCAATCTTTGAGGCGCTCGCCTCGTCAAACGAATATATCTTTTCCTCAAGCACAAGTATTTTGAGCCTTTCTATGCCGGCAATTTTGAATTTACCGTCTTCCTCAATGCCAGACGCCAATGCATTAAGAACCTCTCTTCTGAAACCGGAAAGGTCTCCTTTGCCGTATACTGTAAACGGCATGATGATTACCCTATCAGTAACCTTTGGAGGTAAAATATTAGTCTCCTGTGCTGCAGCCATTGTAGATGCAGTAAGCAGTAAAAATACCGTCACCAGACACCAGACACCAGACACCAGACTTGTGACTTGTGACTTGTAACTTGCAACTTGTAACTCCTGACCCCTGACCCTTGACCCCTTTTTTTTAGACCGCACTAAGCCCCACCTCTGACTGTGCGGTATTTTCGTATATCTTCCCGTCCAGCATCCTGATATTTCTCTTCATCTTGCCGACTAATCTCTCATTATGCGTTACAATAACCATGGTTATGCCCTTTTCATTATTTAATTTTAAAAGCAGATTAAAAACCTCGTCTCCTGTATGCGTATCCAGATTCCCTGTCGGCTCATCTGCGAGAAGCACATCCGGCGATTGAATAAGCGCCCTTGCTATCGCAACCCTCTGCTGCTCACCGCCGGATAACTCGCCGGGCTTGTGACCCCACCTCTCCTTCAAACCAACATCAGAAAGAAGGCCCTCTGCCATCTTCCTGGCTGAATTCCTGTCGCCGCCCCCGATGAGAACAGGCATCATTACATTTTCAAGGGCGGTAAATTCCGGAAGAAGGTGATGAAACTGAAAAACAAAACCTATATTTTTATTTCTAAAAATGGCAAGCCTCTTGTCTGTCTGGCCAAAAATTTTTTCGCCTTTATAAAATACATCACCATTTGTTGGCCTGTCTAATGCGCCCATTATATGCAAAAGCGTGCTCTTCCCGACCCCTGATGCCCCAACCACAGCAGTCATCTCGCCCTTTGAAACAGAGAGGTCAATGCCTTTAAGAACCTCTACTGTCTTTGTCTTATTGCCGTAAGATTTATACAGTCCAACTACCTTTATTAGTTCCATAATCACTATATCAGCGCCGCAGACTGAAGCCCTTTTGCCTTTATAACATCCGCAACCCTTGCCTTTATAACATCTTCCAGCGCCTTCCTTATATCAGGATATTTTGCCAGGATATCTTTTATCATAGGCCGGGAAAACAGAACAAGCTCTACATTTGTAAGAGCCGTACAATTGGCAACCCGCGGTTTTGATGTAGCCAAAGCTATCTCGCCGAAGAAGTCCCCTTCCTCAAGCACTGCCATCACTATCTTTCCCTTCTGAGGATCGTCAACCCATACCTTGACCTTCCCTTCTTTTATCAGATACATTGTATCCCCTATCTCTCCCTGATTAACTACATTTGCGTCCTGTTCAAATTTTTCAGAGGAGAGCCTTGCAAGTATCGCCTTTCTGTCAGCAGCGGTTAAAGGTTCAAATATAGGAGAAATGGCCATGAGCCTGTCGACAACCCTCTCCTTATAGAAATTGAAAAGCACCTGCGCAACCCTCTTATGCCTTGCAATAATATCATCTATGTCGCTTTTAACAATCTCAAGGATGCTCGCCGGCGTTGTTGCCCTTACTGACGCCTCTCTTCTTGCATTTGAAAAGAAACCAAACTCGCCAAAAAAATCACCCTCCTTCAACGTGGCCAGCACAACGTTATTGCCTTTCTTATCCCTGGCAATTATATCCAATTCCCCGCTTACAACTATATAGATAGAATCTCCTCTGTCGCCCTCCTGAAAGACAAACACCCCTGGAGAGATTATTTGATGTTTGACCTTGCCGATTACCGCAAGCAGTTCGTCTCTTGTCAGGTCTGAAAAAAGCGGGGTTCTGGGAAACTTGACAGGCTGTTCTTCTGCAGCCTTCGCAGGACTCTCTGCAGAAGACGGCTGGCTGGCAGCAGGCCTGTCCCCTGATGCAACATCGGGGGGCTTTGATGTCTCGGCCTTTTTTTCTCCCTCACCTACAATCCCTTTCGTTGTATACAACTCTGCTATCTTTTTCTGCACACCCGTCTGAGACGGGTCTATATCCATTATAATCTTGCATACACCTATCGCCTTGGTAACAAACCCCTGTGTGATAAATACATTTATGGCCAGTTTATAGGCATCTACTGCCTCGCTGTTTTTACCCAACTTTCTGTAAATATCCCCAAGCCGCAGGGCAATCTTAGGATCTTTGCCGGAATATGACCTTATGGTCTCGTATGTCTCAACGGCTTCCTTTAATTTGCCTTTGGAAAAATAACCTTCTGCCTTATCTTTAACAGCAGACACTGATCTCTCGTCTACAGCCATAACTTCCTCCCTTCATTCATACCGCAGCGCCTCAACCGGGTCCAGTCTGGAGGCCCGCCATGAGGGATAGATTGTTGCCAAAAAGCTTATAACAATTGCCGCCGATGCTATTATCAGCACAACATAAGGGTCCACCTTTGAAGGAAGTTTATCTATATAATACACATCAGGACGGAGAACCTTAAAACCAAAAAGCCTTTCCACAATCCCAACAATCTTTTCCAGATTAAGGGCTGCGGCAACCCCTATCGCCACGCCGCCCGCAGTGCCGCTAATCCCTATTATCAGCCCTTCTACCATAAATATCCGCATTATCCCGTTTGCAGTAGCGCCCATGGATTTAAGTATCGCTATATCCTTCCCCTTTTCCATAACCACCATGATAAGGGTAGATATAATATTAAGTGCGGCGACTATGACAATCAATATAAGTATTATAAACATCGCCACTTTTTCCAGCTTTAGCGCTGAAAACAGATTCTTGTTCATGTCCATCCATGTCCTTACGTAATAAAACCCTCCAATGGCCCTCTGTATATCTTTGCCTATCTTCTCTGCCTGATAGATATCTTTTATCTTAACCTCCACCCCTGTAACCATATCCCCCATCCTGAAGAATCTATTGGCGCTCTCAAGAGAAACGAATGCCATAGATGAATCATACTCATACATGCCAAATTCAAAGATTCCGGATACCTTAAACCTTGCAATCCTTGGAACAGGGCCAGCCGCTGTCATTGCGCCGGACGGAGATATTACATTCACCTCGTCACCAACTGCAATACCCATGTTTCTGGAGAGTTCCCTGCCTACGACTATCCCTGGCAGGGGCGAGCCATGGGAATATTTATCCTGCAAAGAATTCCTGAGCCCCTCCATGCCCCCCTGTCTTATCTTTCCGGGCAGGGCTATTACCTCGCCGACACTGTCAACATCCAGCCCCCTCACTACAGCGCCAACAACCCCGTTTTCTGTTGAAAGCATTGCCTGATTATATATAAACGGTGTTGCGCCGACAACACCTTCAACCTTTTTTGCCTTTTCCACCACCTCTTTATAGTCCTTCATGCCCCTGCCCAGTTCCATCACCACCAGATGCGCATTCACCCCAAGTATCTTGTCCCTCAAATCCTCTTCAAATCCTGTCATCACAGACAGAACAACAATAAGGGCAGTTACCCCAACCATAACGCCCAATATCGATATAAACGTTACGATTGAGACAAACGTCTGTTTGCGTTTTGCCTTGAGATATCTAAGGCCTATAAAAAGTTCGTAACCTGCCATTATTCCATCTGCCTCTCAGGCCTTAACTGTGGAAATAATATCACATCTCTTATGGACGCAGAATTTGTAAAGAGCATTACAAGCCTGTCAATGCCAATGCCCTCGCCTGCTGTAGGGGGCATGCCGTATTCAAGCGCCTTCACAAAATCCTCATCCATCAGATGCGCCTCTGTGTCGCCTGCATCCTTTTCCTTAGCCTGCTGGATAAACCTTTCCCTCTGGTCTATCGGGTCATTAAGCTCTGAAAAGGCATTGGCAATCTCCCTGCCGCAGACCAAAAGTTCAAACCTGTCAACAATTGCAGGGTCTTTGTCATTCTTTCTGGAAAGCGGCGAGACATCCAGAGGGTAATGCGTGACAAATGTCGGCTGGATGAATTTAGGCTCAGCAACCTCTTCAAATATCTCTAAGAGAATCTTACCGTGGCTGAATGCCTCCGGCATATCAAGGCGAAGCTTTTTTGCAAATTCAAAGGCCTTTTTTTTGTCAGTAAATATCCCTTCATCCGCATTGCTGTATTTAAGTATCGCATCCTTTACAGTAATCCTCTGCCACGGCGGAGTTAAGTCAATGGTCTGACCCTGATATTCTATCTTGAACGTCCCAAGGAGCTCCTTTGCAATGGAACTGAGCATCTCCTCTGTCAGGTTCATCAAATCTTCGAAGGTTGCGTATGCCTGATAAAACTCAAGCATTGTAAATTCAGGGTTGTGCTGCGTTGATATGCCCTCGTTTCTGAAATTCCTGTTTATCTCATAAACCCTTTCAAATCCGCCTATGACAAGCCTCTTAAGATAAAGCTCAGGGGCAATCCTCAAAAATAAATCTATATCAAGGGCATTGTGATGGGTCTTAAAAGGCCGGGCAGCTGCGCCGCCGGGGATTGACTGCATCATAGGCGTTTCTACCTCTATAAAATCCCTTTTACCAAGAAAATCTCTTATGAGCTGGATTATCTTTGTCCTTTTTACAAATACATCCTTAACCTCCGGGTTTGTTATCAGGTCGAGATAGCGCTGACGGTAGCGGATCTCCACATCCGTAAGGCCGTGCCACTTTTCAGGCAAAGGCAAAAGCGATTTTGCCAAAAGTCTTATATATTTTGCCTCTATGGTGAGTTCATTAGTTTTGGTGCGAAAGACACTTCCTTCAACGGCCACAATATCTCCAATATCAAAATTTCTAAAGATTTTATAGGCATCCTCGCCAATCAAATCCTTTCTAATATATACCTGAATTCTGCCCGTCCTGTCCTGAATATGCAGAAAAGAGGCTTTGCCAAAATCCCTGAATGCCATTATCCTGCCTGCAAGTCTAACTGTCTCATTCCTGGCTTCAAGGGCTTCTTTGTCCAAACTACCGCAGCGGTCTATTATCTCTTTTGTGGTATCTTTTACCGCAAAATCATTAGGGTACGGGTTTATCCCCATCCGCTTAAGCTCTTCTAATTTATTTTTCCTCTGCTCTGTCTCTCCAATCCTTTCTGCCATTTAAATAATCCTTTTCCTATAAAATTTTAAAATGTTACATTATCTTAATTTGGTATTGGTAGTCAAGGGAAAGAACTGTAAAATGCCTTGTCAGCGCAAATTTCATCTGCTATACTCTAACACAAAAATATCAGGCTGAAACCTGAGGGATAAAGAAAGGGAGGACTATATGGCTGAAAAGGTTAAGAACTTTATTGACGGCAAATGGACAGATGGAGCGGATGGAAAAATCTTTAAGAGCATCAATCCTGCTGATATTGGAGACATTGTAGGCATTGTCCCGCGTTCAGGGCAAAAGGATGTGAATATGGCTGTTTCGGCAGCGCGCAAGGCCTACGATAAATGGCGTCTTACCCCGGCGCCCAAAAGGGGCGAAATAATCCTGCGGGCTGCAGAAATGCTTGTCAAAAGAAAACAGGAATTTGGCGAAATTGTTACGCGCGAGATGGGCAAGGTATTGCCGGAGGGTCTTGGCGATGTGCAGGAGGCAATAGACATGGCCTACTATATGGGCAGCGAAGGGAGAAGGCTTTCCGGCGAGACCGTGCCGTCTGAATTGCCTGATAAAGACTGTAAATCAATCCGTGTTCCAATAGGTGTTTTCGCCCTGATTACACCATGGAACTTCCCTACAGCCATACCTGCGTGGAAGATATTTTCAGCCCTTGTCACTGGCAATACAGTCGTATTCAAGCCGTCAAGCTACACACCTGTCTGCGCCGCAAAATTAGTAGAGGTTATTGCTGAGGCAGGTATCCCTGACGGCGTATTAAATCTTGTTCACGGAACCGGCGAAGAAATAGGAGAATGTGTTGCAACACATCCTGAAATAGATGGTGTTTCATTCACAGGATCAACGGCTGTCGGAGAAAGGTTAGCAAGGGTGTGCAGCTCCATGGACAAGAAAATATCATGCGAGATGGGCGGTAAAAACGCCATAATAGTCATGGGAGACGCAAAATTAGAGCTTGCTGTTGAGGGCGCAATCTGGGGAGGTTTTGGCACAACAGGCCAGAGGTGCACAGCGGCAAGCCGCATTATAGTACATGAGGCTGTTTACAATAAGTTTCTCAATATGCTGATAAAGGCTGCTTCAAAACTAAGGCTTGGCAGCGGCCTTCTGAAGACAACTGATATTGGACCAGTAATAAACCAGCCCCAGATGGAAAAGGTTCTGGATTATATTAAGATCGGACAAAAAGAAGGCGCAAGGCTTGTTGCCGGAGGAAAGCCATATAAAAAAGGCCTATGCGCCAAAGGCTATTTTATAGAGCCGACCATATTTGCCAATGTCCATCCAAAGATGCGCATCGCGCAGGAAGAGATATTTGGACCGGTTGTATGTATAATTAAGGCAAAGGGATTGGCAGACGCCGTAAATATTGTAAATAATGTAAAATACGGCCTTTCATCTGCCATATACACACAGGATGTAAACAACTCTGCCATAGCGGAAAGGGATTTGGATACAGGAATTGTTTATATAAACGCATCCACTATCGGCGCTGAGATTCAACTCCCGTTCGGCGGCACAAAAAAGAGCGGACTCGGACACAGGGAGGCAGGCGGAAGGGGCGGCGCTCTTGACATGTTCACTAAATGGAAGGTAATCTACAGGGACTACAGCGGTAGGCTGCAAAAGGCGCAGATAGACTAATAAACGAGGGAGGAGCGAGTATGGATATTATACACTTTTCGGCAAAAGAAATTCTTGAAATGGCACTCAGAATAGAGGAAAATGGGGTAGATTTTTATACTCAGGCTGGCAATGCCTCAAAGTCTAAAAAGCTTAAAGAACTCTTTATATTTCTTGCAGAAGAAGAGAAGAAACACATTATATTCTTTGGAGAGATGGACAGATCTGTTAAGGATGATACTCAGCCAGACACCCTTGACCCTTACCTTGACGAGGCGTCGCTCTATCTTAAGGCTTTGGCCAACTCAAGAGTATTCACTAACAAAAATGAGGGGAAACGTTTGGCCGGCAAAGTTCGTAATGAGCAAGAGGTGCTGCAAACCGCCATCAATATGGAAAAAGACTCAATCCTCTTTTATTATGAATTACACAGCGCAATCACTAACAAAGATAAAGCTATACTGGGAAGCATTATTGAAGAGGAAAAAAATCATCTTAGGAAATTGGTAGCGCTTCAGAAAAATCTCCAGCGCAAATCAAACTAAAATAATAAGAATAAATTTCAGGAGGGTTCTCCATGGTAGAATATGTAAAAACCTATTCATGCCCAACATGCGGCGGACAGGCCAGCGGAAGGGGACATCTATGCCACCCGCTTAAAGAAGGTATTCCATTTATCTGCGAGTTTTGCAGTAAAAAGGTCAATGATGCCAGACACGTCTGTGCCAAGATGATAGACAGTATTGAGTATGTATGTAAAAAATGCGGTCGTCTGGCTGCCTATAACTCTCTCCTTTGTCAACCTGAATTAATAGACAAAGATTAATATTTTTAAGATTAGGTCTGCGCCAGGAGGTTTTATGAAAGGAAATATAATTAAAAAAGCCGGCCAATTGCTCACCCCTGCCCTTGTCTTTCACACTGACATAATTGTTAAAAAGGCAAGTGGGCTTTATGTGGAATCAACCAATGGCAAGAGATATATGGATTTTTCCTCCGGCCTTGCAACAACCAATATCGGGCACTGCCCGCCAAAAGTGGTTGAGGCTGCAAAAAAACAATTAGATGAGATTATACACTCCGGCTGCATCTTCCGGTATAACTCTGAGATTGAATTTGCAGAAAAACTCAAGAATATAACACCCGGCAGCCTGAACATGTTTTTCTTTTCCAACAGCGGCGCTGAGGCAGTTGAAGGGGCTATAAAGCTTGCAAGGTTTGTAACAAAAAGACAGGGGATAATTGCATATACAGGCGCATTCCACGGCAGAACAATGGGCGCAGTCTCTTTAACCACATCCACTGCAAAATACAGAAGAAACTATCACCCCCTACTGCCATCCATTTTCAGAACGCCATATCCATATTGCTACAGATGCTCTCTTGGCCAAAATCCTGATACCTGCGGGATGGACTGTTTCGAATATCTAAAAAAGATGTTGAGGCATGAAATCAACCCTGACGAAGTAGCGGCGGTTATCATTGAACCGGTGCTTGGCGAAGGCGGATATGCCGTGCCTCCTGCTGATTATCTGAAAGAACTGAGAAAACTTTGCACACAGCATGGAATTCTGCTTATTGCAGATGAGGTTCAGACAGGCTTTGGAAGGACAGGAAAGTGGTTTGCCTGCGAACATTTTGGAATCATCCCTGATATTATGACTATTGCAAAAGGGATTGCATCCGGTTTTCCGCTCAGCGCTATTGTGTCAACAAAGAAGATTATGTCAAAGTGGCCGCCGGGCGCCCATGGAACTACATTTGGCGGAAACCCTGTATCGTGCGCCGCAGGCTCAGCCACCATAGAAACAATCATCTCCGGCAGACTTTTAGAAAACGCCGCCTTGGTTGGGAATCATGCCTTGAAAAAACTTAAAGACATGCAGAAAAAATATCCTGTAATGGGTGATGTAAGAGGCTTGGGACTGATGATAGGAATAGAGTTTATAAAACATGTCCCGTCAGGCAGTAAGACGGGAAAAGATAAAAGCCCTGATAGTGAATTTCTAAAAAAGGTCTTGAATAAATGTTATAAAAAAGGGCTCATACTCATAGAATGCGGTATTGATAAAAACATAATCCGCTTTATGCCTCCTTTAATTACAACCATAAAAGAAATGGAAACAGCACTGGAGATTTTTGAGGAGGCTGTGGCACAGAGCCTCAAGTCAATGCTGACTGGTTGAATCTGGTTGGTTGATTAACATTGTTCCGTATTGTATAAAACAACAAAACTCTTATGGAGGTTAAAATATGACAGAAAAGATTTGTTGTCCTTATTGTGAGGGTTTGTTGACGGAAAAACATTATTGTATTTCTTGTCAGAAAGATTTTAACGTTGAAGTGAAGCGCAGCAAGGAAGACTCGCTGCCTGAGTATCAACTTGCTCAACAAGACTATATTGATAATACCTGTTTTCATTTGCTTAAAGAGTTTGTGCCCGCCGCCAATTGGGATATTCGTCAAATCAGCGCTATCAGAGATGCTCTTGTTGATGTCCTTATCAAATTCCATAACAAAAAAGAATATGATCTCTATCCTTGGCTTCTGGAACCAGAAAATATAGTTTCAACATGACTATAGTGAAAAAATAAATCTGCCTCATTTTCTCCCATCCGCAGTCAGAACGCCTACGGAGCCATGCCCAAAACCTTCTCATATTTTCGGTTGTGCCATTGCTGAGTTGAAATGGACCAATTTGTCCCAGTCAATTGAACCATCGTCTTTACAGTAGTCATTCGCAAATTCTCTGGTAAATTTGTTTATCATCTGGGAATACGATTTCATAAAGTTTTCGTTCTTTTCTTTGGCCTTGTGTCCAAGCGGTTCAATTATCTCCAAGTATAAATTGGAATTGCCTGAAACAAACTCCCAAAATTGTTGACCACAGTATTTGTAATAATTTGCTTTTTTGTATGGATGTCTATCTCGTCCGTAACAGCAGCCATTGACTGCTTCTACTTGAATCTTGGAGTTGCTTGTCCTTAATGTTTTTCGTGCAGAATTAAAATTGGCTATCATGTCTCTGATTTGACGGCTGTTGCCCCAGTTTGGGCCGGATTTGATATTAACAATATATCTGATCTTATTTTTATCGAACTCAAGATCAATGCCTGGAATTCCTGACTTCCAACCACCTAAGACCTTCTTATTGATAAATATCGCAAGACCTTCTAACCAATCGCCAAAGATGGTTTCTTCGTTAGAAGAAATATGCGCGTCAACAAGCCCCTTTACAATCTGTTCCGCAGTCAACACATACTTCGCTCTAAACAGGTACGGGTTTTTTCTTTTGAGGACTTGCGAAAGTTTGAGAGTATCTATGCTTGCAATACGTTGCTGATGAAAAGCCCCAATGTTTTCTTCAACGTATCTGGTTACATCTCGCAGGTTTACTTTTTTCATATTTTACCTTTGGCTCGCATAGATAATGTGTGAGCGGTTCAATCTCACTTTTTACCATCTCATAATATTCAGGAAGTATCTCAATCCCTATTGAATTCCTTAACATCCTTTTTGCAACAAAAATAGTTGTTCCTGAACCCATGAATGGGTCTAAAACAATATCTTTTTCTTTAGTGAAAAGCTTTATAAACCATTCCGGCAATTCATCAGGAAATACTGCGCTGTGATTCTTGTTATTACATTCTGTAGCCAAATGCAAAACATTTGTAGGATAAACCATCTTCCGATTAAGCCAATTTGAAACATTTTTTCCGAAACCACTCCCATTTTTAGCATTATCTCTTATTTTGTCTATTTCACTCAGGTTTCTTAATCTGCCTTTTGCCCAATCGCCGACAGGTACCATAACTTCTTCCTGATACATATTAAATTTCGTAGTTTTATTAAATTGCAAGAGTCTTTCCCATGCGTCACGAAAACGATTCGGCCATTTGCCGGGATAACAATTTTTTTTATGCCATATAAATTCTTCTGTCCAAAGCCAGCCTTGCTTGCGCATGGCTAAAATCAATTCCATAACATAAGTGTGTCGTTCGCCGTTAGCAGCCTTTTCTTTGATATTCAAAACAAAGGTGCCCGTTGGTTTTAATACCCTTAAAAGCTGTTCAGAAATCGGCGAAAACCATTCAACGTATTTGTCGGGATGAATGCCTCCGTAGGTGTTTTTACGACTGTCCGCATAAGGCGGTGATGTAAAAATCAGGTCAATAGAATTATCGCCTAACTTTTCCAGTTCGTCTTTACAGTCGCCTAAAAGTATGTTTGTGGATATTTTCATATTTATCTTCGGTTATGACAGTGAAGGAAATAAATTTGCCCCCTTTCTCCACTACTCCTCAAAATATAAAATATTAGATTCGAATAGAATATCGAGCAATTCAAACAACTTCATCTCGGATAAATTCTCGCCCAAATATTTTACCTGCATTCGCACACTTCCTGACTTAAACTTGTGTGTACGGTTCTCATAGATGATGTGCATAGGACGCTCTAAAGTGAATTCAAGGTTATCATAAATCAGTGAACCATTGCTGGCAAGCCTGATACCCGTTTGATAAATTCTGGCTGTCAATTTATGTAGTGCTTCACAATAGTTTATAGATGGAATAAATATGATGGAAAATAACAACGGTTCTACCGCACCATTATTAAGTTCTTTTATCAAATCGTTTAAAATTGGGAATGTTATACCAGTAAGATTTGGATCCAATTTAATAGCCAGATTTTTATCGTCTTGCACGAATGACAGCCCATATGTGTAAGTACTATATTTGGTAGACTGACATTCTATTCCCTTTTCAATTAGCTTCTTATGTATTTCCTGCAATGTGGACTCTATGTTAGTAGGGCCTGAAATCTTAAATTGAATCTCATGAATTACTGTCGCATATTTTTGCAAGGTACTATTAGCAAGTGTCGTATCAGCAGTAAATATTTCGTTATATTCTGACTCTGTAAATGATTCTTCATGTTTGTGGGAAAATGCTTCGTTAATTAAGGCTATAATATTATTTAGACCCCTTGCATCTTTGATATTAAATCCTTGAAGCAAACTTAATGGAGGAGGTATTTGTTCTAAATCAACACCCAAAACACCAACTGGCACTACTCTCACTTCTTTACAATAAGAAAAACCTGCTTCAAAATATATCCAATGCGAATTTAACGAATGGGGAGATATAAAGACAATCATTAATTTGGAATTGTTTAGCGCCTCTTCAATTTTGTGAACCCAATTACGTCCAAGAGGAATACTCTGACCGTCGATAGACATGAACACCTCAATAGCATTGCCTGTCTTTAAAAGGATGAACTCTCGCAACTTTTTAAGGAGTTTTTCGTCATAAGATGAGTGGCTGAAAAAGATTGTTTCTTTACCCATTATAACTCCGTCAATCTAACCAAATATTTTGCTATGCATGCTTGAGATGGCTGTTTTTTAGCACCAGAGTTTTCTCATCCCTTATGCTCCATTTACTTATTAAGCCTTACCCGCAATCCGAATACCCGCAATTGCACTTGGCGCACCCTTCCTCATACTGCATCTGCGCGCCACAGTCAGGACAGGCGCCCCTCTGCAACACATCGGCGGCGCCTAAAAATCCGGAATGCGGTTTGCCGTCGCTGTAAACCATCTGCTCGTCGTGTATCTTAAGCCTCGTGTCGCCAATCTGCCTCTTATAATTTACATACCAATCCATAGCCCTGGCAACTGCGTCAGCGCATGATAGGATTTTTTCCTTGCCGTATCCCACAGGCACATGACAGCTTATGCCGCGCATCTGTTTGATAACCTCTTCCACCTGTATCCCGCTTCTCAGGGCAAGCGATGCCATCCTGCCTATTGCCTCGCACTGTGATGCAGCGCAGCCGCCTGCCTTGCCGATCTGCGTGAATATCTCAAACGGCCGCCCCTCCTCATCTTCATTTATGGTTATATAGAGATTTCCGCAGCCTGTCTTCATCTTTCTTGTTGCGCCAAAGGTAATGTCTCCTCTGGGTTTTGGGGTTAAAACTGTTGTTTGATGTTTCAATTCCTGTGTCTGTAATTTAGCGTCTTTTTTCTCCCCTTTATTCAAAACCTGCACATCCCTTGAACCATCCCTGTAAACGGTAACACCCTTGCAGTTGAGTTTATAGGCTAATCTGTAAACATCGGCAACATCCTCAGCCGTTGCCTCGTTCGGGAAGTTGACAGTCTTTGAAACCGCATTGTCCGTATACTTCTGAAATGCGGCCTGCATCTTTATATGCCATTCAGGGGATATATCGTGGGAGGTTACAAACAGCCTCTTTATGTCATCCGGCACATCGTTCACATCATGCAGCCCGCCTGTCTTGGCAACCTGTTTCATAAGCTCCGGGGTGTAGAAACCGCGCTCTTTGGCAATCTCCTCAAATAATGGATTTGCCTCTACGAGTTCAGCGCCGTCAAGCACATTTCTGGTATATGCCAGCGCAAATATAGGCTCTATTCCTGAGGAGCATCCTGCTATCATAGATATTGTTCCGGTCGGGGCAATGGTAGTTACAGTGGCATTCCTTATCTTACTGCCTCCATCGTATATAGAACCCTTAAAGTTGGGGAATTCACCCCTTTTCTCTGCGAGTTTAATGGACGCATCCTTCCCCTTTTCCTGTATAAAACCCATAACCTCAAGTGCTATGTCTATTGCCTCTTCTGAATTATATGGAATGCCAAGCCTTACCAGCATATCTGCAAAGCCCATTACACCAAGGCCTATCTTGCGGTTGCCCTTTGTCATATTTTCAATCTGGGGAATCGGATAACGGTTCATATCTATTACATTATCAAGAAAATGAACCGCTTCCTTTATAACATATTCAAGTTTACCCCAATCAATTTCAAAGACAGGGGTCGGGGATCGGGGATCGGTGATCGGATCGTAAAAGGGTTCAGTGTGAGATTTTCCTGACCCCTGACCCCTGACCCCTGCCCCCTGTCTTTTTACCATCTTTACAAGATTTATTGAGCCAAGGTTGCAGGACTCATAAGGCAGAAGCGGCTGCTCTCCGCATGGATTTGTTGATTCTATTGCGCCTATGTGCGGGGTTGGATTATCCCTGTTTATCCTGTCAATAAAGATTATGCCGGGGTCGCCGTTTTTCCATGCCATATTTACTATCTTTTCAAAGACCTCTTTTGCATTAAGACTTCCCGCGGCCTTTCCTGTCCTCGGATTCTTCAATTCATATTCTCTGCCTGCCTCTGCAGCCTCCATAAATTCCTCTGTAATAGCTACGGAGATATTAAAATTATTAAGTTTGTTATTATCCTCTTTGCAGGTTATAAAGTTCATGACATCAGGATGGTCTATCCGCAGTATCCCCATATTTGCCCCGCGCCGTGTGCCTCCCTGTTTTATTGCCTCTGTGGCAGAGTCAAATACTGTCATAAACGATATGGGGCCGGATGATATGCCGGAGGTTGAGCCAACTATATCTCCTGACGGCCTGAGCCTTGAAAACGAAAAACCAGTGCCTCCCCCGCTCTTATGGATTAAAGCAGTATGCTTTACAGCCTCAAATATGCTCTCCATTGAATCGTCCACCGGAAGCACAAAACATGCGGAGAGTTGCTGCAACTCCCTGCCGGCATTCATGAGGGTCGGGGAATTTGGCATAAACTGGAGCGAAGCCATCATCTCATAAAAAACCTCTGCTGTTTTTTCAATATCTGCCTTTGGGTCATATATCTTATCAGCCTGACTGATATTTTCTGCCACCCGCCAGAGCATAGTTTCAGGGGTTTCAATGGGATTGCCATTCAGATCTTTTTTAAGATACCGTTTTCCCAGCACCTTGATGGCATTATGCGCAAGCTGCGGAACTATCTTCTTTTGCTTTTGTGTCCCGCTGGATAGTTTCTTCTTTGGAACCGAAGGCTGGAAACCCTCTCCAAAAATGTCTTGTTCTGCGTCCATAACATCTCCTTTTTTTAAGTGAGTGAGCAAGCTGTTAGTTGTAAGCAGCCAAAAACTGCTTACTATTTTTAGTATAAACGTATGTCATTGAATATATAAACATAAGCGCTTGTTTTTAAAAGGCAAACGGCATATATTGTGTATTGGCGTCTACTATACCACAATATATTGTGTTGTCAAGAGGAAAATATGAAAGCAAAAATATGGAAGGAATGCGCAAATCCTTGACCATTTCCATTCTTCTGCTATACTTGTTGTCAAAGGAAGCTGCATATGAATAAATTGATGGATATACTTATAGAAAACAACCTTGCCCTAATCACTCTTAATAACCCGCCTGTAAATGCGCTATCTCTCAAGTTGATAGCCGGACTAAAGGAAGTTTTTTGGGATTTAAATAAAAAAGAAAATATCAAAATTATAATTATAACCGGCGCAGGCAGAACATTCTGCGCTGGCGCGGATATAAAGGAACTATCAGCGATAAAGACAAAGAAGGAGGGAGAGGCATTTGCAAAAAACGGACAGGAGTTGATGGATATTATTGAATCCTCAACCATTCCTGTAATTGCCGCTATAAATGGCGCATGTATCGGCGGAGGCAATGAGCTTGCCATGGCCTGCCATATAAGGATTGCTTCAGAGGATGCATGGTTTTCACAGCCTGAAATAAATCTTGGGATAATACCCGGTTTCGGTGGAAGCCGCAGGCTTACAAAAATAATAGGCAGAGGCAAGGCCATAGAACTCCTAATCACAGGAAACAAGATTTCGGCTAAAGATGCTTTGGCTATCGGCCTTTTAAATAAGATTGTCCCAAGAGACAAACTAATGGATGAAGCAAAAGAGCTTGCCGGCAGAATAGCAAATAAAAGCAGGCTTGCCGTAAGCTTATGCCTCAAGGCTATATATGGAGTGGAAGGAGAGGATAAACTCTTTGGCAAGGTTTGTGAAACAGAAGATAAGGATGAGGGCATACGCGCCTTTTTGGAAAAGAGACAGGCGGTATTTAAGGATAAGTAATTGCGATGTCAGCCAAAAAGGCATCAATTAAGCCATTACTCAGTTAAAATTCTATAAGATAAATTTCTGTTGTAATGTTTTTTGATTTATGACAATATACTTTTTTGCTAAAAGAAAAAACGCAGTTATTACATGCTGCCTTAAAAAGGATTGAGCTTACGCATAAATTTCTATCTGATTTTCATGCTGATTTAAGACAAGGGGGATAATATCAAGGATGAAGCAGTCTATTTATAAAAACATGGCAATGTGGCTCATTATAATAGCCACAATGGTGCTTCTCTGGAATATGTTCAGCCATACTCCGCAATCTCAGGAAAAGATTATATTCAGTGATTTTATACAGTCAGTGGAAAAGGGCAATATTGCAGAGGTTACCATACAGGGAAATGACATATATGGAAAATTTAAAGACGGCAAGGAATTTAAGACCTTTGCGCCTGATGATCCCGAACTTGTAAAAACACTTAGAACAATGGGTGTAAAGATATCGGCCAAACCGGCGGATCAATCCCAGTGGTGGGCAGTGCTTATTTCATGGTTTCCCATGCTTCTTCTCATAGGCGTTTGGGTATTTTTCATGAGACAGATGCAGATGGGCGGCGGCAAGGCAATGGCATTCGGCAAGAGCAAGGCAAGGCTTTTGAACGAGAGCCAGCAGAAGGTGACATTTAAGGATGTGGCTGGCATTGAGGAGGCTAAGGAAGAATTGGAAGAAATTATTGAGTTTTTAAAGGACCCGAAAAAGTTTACAAAACTCGGCGGCCGCATACCAAAAGGCGTGCTTCTCATGGGTTCGCCTGGAACAGGAAAAACCTTGCTTGCAAAGGCAATAGCCGGAGAGGCCGGTGTTCCGTTTTTCAGCATATCCGGCTCTGATTTTGTAGAAATGTTTGTTGGTGTTGGGGCATCCAGGGTCAGGGACCTCTTTCTTCAGGGAAAGAAGAATGCGCCGTGCATAATCTTTATAGATGAGATAGACGCTGTCGGAAGGCACAGGGGCGCAGGTCTTGGCGGCGGTCATGACGAAAGGGAGCAGACTTTGAATCAGCTTCTTGTGGAGATGGATGGCTTTGAATCAAATGAGGGCGTAATCCTGATTGCTGCAACAAACCGTCCGGATGTTTTGGATCCTGCATTGATGCGGCCAGGAAGGTTTGACAGGACAGTTATTGTCCCTAAACCCGACTTGAAGGGCAGGAGCGATATACTCACTGTCCACGCCAAAAAGGCGCCTCTGGCGGAGGATGTGAATTTTGAGGTGGTTGCAAGAGGAACCCCCGGTATGTCTGGGGCAGACCTTGCAAACTTAGTTAATGAAGCAGCCCTGCTGGCGGCAAGACGCGGCAAGAGCAAGGTTGATATGACCGATTTTGATGAGGCAAAAGACAAGGTATTGATGGGTAAGGAGCGGAAGAGCATGATAATAAGCGAAGAGGAGAAAAAGAATACGGCATATCATGAGGCAGGTCATACGCTTGTTGGGAAGCTTATCCCCGGTTCCGATCCTGTTCACAAAGTAACCATTATTCCGCGGGGCTACGCCCTTGGCCTTACCCAGTATCTGCCTCTGGATGAAAAACATACATGGCCGAGAGAGTATATCATGGGAGGGATTGCCATAATGATGGGAGGACGGGTAGCGGAAGAACTGGTTCTGCATCACATGACAACCGGCGCCGGTAATGACATTGAAAGGGCGACAGAGATGGCAAGAAAGATGGTGTGCGAGTGGGGTATGAGCGAAAAGATGGGGCCGTTAACATTTGGCAAAAAAGAAGAGATGGTATTTCTTGGAAAAGAGATAGCCTCACATAAGAACTACAGTGAGCAGACAGCCGAAGAAATAGACTCGGAGATAAAGGTAATTGTAATGGAAGGCTACAACAGGGCCAAAAAAATCCTTGTCGAAAATATTGACACCCTGCACAGACTTGCCAGCGCCCTTCTTGAAAAAGAGGTGCTGGACGGCGATGAAATAGACAGGATAATACGCGGCGAAAACAGCGGCAGGACCGAACCTTCAAAGGAAACCTCAGCAACCGCTGCATCCCACTAATCTGATAGCCTTTTTAAACCTGCGAGGTTTTTGTGAATTTGCCAAGGCATTTAAACATTACCTCTAAAGAAGAAATCGTGTCCGAGATGTCCCGCATTGGGGTTGACCGTGTGGGCATCAGGCTTATGGCCCCGAAACTGCTCCATCTGAATCTCAAGATAAAAGGTTTGACCGCCCCGCAGGCAAATATCCTTAAACAAGAAATGCTCTCAGTTGGCGGAGATGCAGCGGTATCGGTGGGCGTTATTAACTGTAGTGTTAAAACTACAGATGCCATTATATCCGGAACGGAAAAACAGATATACAGTGTAATTAAAAAGTTAAATATGCAGCCATTTGGTTTGAAACAAATCGGCAGCGCCATAAAAAAGGCTATTGACAATATATATATAAGAGAATGGATATTTGAAGTAAAAGAGAAAAAGTGGATTATAGGAAGGCGGACGTTGATAATGGGCGTCTTGAATGTAACGGCCGATTCCTTTTACGATGGCGGCCAATATCTAAAAAAAAGAGAGGCTGTAAAAAAGGCGCTGCAAATGGCAGAGGATGGCGCTGATATTATAGATGTGGGCGGTGAATCATCAAGGCCCGGCTCTAAACCGGTTTCTCTGGAAGAAGAGCTTAAAAGGATTATACCCGTAATAAAAGAAGCGGCTAAAAAAACCGATGCCGCCATATCAGTGGATACAACCAAGGCAGAGGTTGCAAGACAGGCTATTGACGCAGGGGCGCAAATAGTGAATGATATCAGCGCCATGAGATTTGATCCAGCAATGGCAGAGGTATGCGCAAAAACCAAAGTTGGTGTTATACTTATGCATACGAGAGGAACACCGGTAACAATGCAGGTGGATGTCAAATATGATGACCTTATATCGGAAATATTTAACCATCTGGAAGAGAGGGTATCCTTTGCCGTTAAAGCCGGCATTAAAAAAGAAAGGATTGCCGTTGACCCTGGCATAGGTTTTGGCAAGGGCGCTGAAGATAATTTGAAGATTATAAAAAGGCTCTCTGAATTTAAGTCCATTGGAAGACCGGTAGTTCTTGGAACATCGCGAAAATCCTTTATAGGCAAGATTCTTGGATTAGATGTAAAGAATAGGTTGGAAGGAACCATTGCCACCATTGCAGCCGGCATATTAAACGGAGCAAGTATTATTAGGGTTCATGATGTTAAGGAAACGCGAATGGCAGCAGATATGGCGGATGCGATAAAAAATGAAATTGTAAATTGTAAAATGCAAAATGCAAAATGAAGATTTTAATATTTTTAAATTTGAAATTTGCAATTTGCATTTTTCAATGGAGCGAAGCGACTTATGCCGCAGGCTATTTTTGATATTCGCTGGATAGATGTAGTTGATATCCTTATCGTTGCCTTTGTAATTTACAGGCTCATGCTCCTTGTAAAAGGGACAAGGGCGGAGAGAATGCTCTGGGGACTGGCTGTAATAGTCCTTGTCTATTTCGTATCCCAGAGGATGGAGTTATTTACACTTCACTGGATATTGAGCAATTTCCTCAGTTCAATAATAATAATAGTAATAGTGGTCTTTCAGAGGGATATAAGACGGGGATTGGTGCAGGTCGGTAAAACATCGTTATTTGGCAGAGGCGCAGGCTCAAAGGAAGAGATTTTCGAGGAACTGACCAAAGCGGCCTTTCAGATGTCAGGGGAAAAAATCGGCGCTTTGATAGTTCTGGAAAAAGATGTGGGATTGGGAGATTATCTTGATATCGGAGTAGAAGTAGATGCAAAGGTGAGTTCAGAAATGCTCCTTTCCATCTTTAATCCCTCGTCACCGGTTCATGACGGGGCGGCAATAATCAAAAAAGGCAGGATAAGCAGGGCCGGGTGTTTTCTTCCACTGACAAGAAACCAGGAGATAAGCAAATCATTGGGCACACGGCACAGGGCGGCTATTGGGCTTACAGAGGAGACTGATGCTGTTGTATTAGTTGTATCAGAGGAGAGCGGAGAGGTTTCTCTGGTTGTTGACGGAGAGATAGATAGAAATATGGACGCGGCAATATTACTGAAAAAGCTCAAAGATATATTCCGCAGCGCCCGCCTGTAGGATGAAGCCTAAGACAAAAAAGGGATATTTTTATGAGAGAGATCTTTTTGAAAGAGTTTTTCTTTAAAAATAAGATGTTAAAAATAATGGCCCTTGCATTTGCAATTGCCATGTGGTTTCTGGTAGAAGGCGAGAAAAGGACGGAGGTGGTTTTTTTGATTCCCCTTGAGTTCGGGAACCTCTCTAAAGATATGGTGATAATCGGCGAGCCTATAAGAGAGATAGAGGTAAGGATTCTTGCTTCAAAAAAGGTTATGTCAAAACTTTCTCCGGCGCAGCTATCTGCATCTATTGATCTTTCTACGGCTAAACAAGGTGTTAATAATATCAGAGTTGTCCAAAGGGATATAAAGACCCCAAAAGGCGCAGAGATTATAAAGGTGAATCCATCATCAATACCGATCCATCTGGAAACCGTTGCAAACAAACTTGTCCCGGTAAGGGTAAGGCTGTCTGGAAGCCCAGCAGGCGGTTTTAATGTAAAAGATATTTCTATTGAGCCTGATTCGGTTGTGTTATTCGGGACACAGTCGGAGTTAAAAGATATAAATGAAATATATACTGAGCAAATGGATATAACCGGAATAAAGGCAGACAAAACCACTATGCTGCATATCCAGCTTGCTGATACAGAATTAAAAAAGGCGGAACCTGATGTTGTAAAGGTAAAGGTGTCGGTAGTAAGAATGTGGAAAAGGAAATGACTATGAGAAAACTGTTTGGAACCGATGGTGTCAGAGGCGTTGCCAATATCTATCCAATGACCGCTGAAATTGCCATGCAGATTGGAAGGGCAATTGCGTATGTATTCAAGAAAGAGCCGCGAAGACATAAGATTGTAATCGGCAAAGATACAAGACTTTCCGGCTATATGCTTGAAAATGCAATGGTTGCAGGCATATGCTCCATGGGCGTTGACGTCATGCTTGTCGGCCCGCTTCCTACGCCAGGCATCGCCTTTATCACCTCCAGCATGAGGGCGGACGCAGGTGTTGTGATTTCAGCGTCCCACAACCCGTATCAGGACAACGGCATAAAGTTTTTTTCAAGGGATGGTTTTAAACTGCCCGATAAACTTGAGAGAGATATAGAGGATTTCATATTTAAAAACAATGAACCGTCTCACAGGCCGACTGCAAGCGATATTGGAAAGGCCTACAGAATTGACGATGCAATAGGCAGATATGTTGTGTTCGCAAAAAATACATTTCCAAAGGAATTAACGTTGGACGGTTTGAAGATAGCGGTTGACTGCGCGCATGGCGCTGCATACAAAGTTGCGCCGGAGGTGTTTTACGAACTCGGCGCAGATGTGTTTCCAATCGGCGTCAAACCAAACGGTGAAAACATAAATGACAGATGCGGCTCTCTCTATCCAGAGGCTGTCGCAAAATTGGTTAAAGAAAAAAAAGCGGATATCGGGATTGCGCTGGATGGCGACGGAGACAGGATGATTTTGGTTGATGAGAAAGGAAAGGTTTTGACCGGCGACCATGTTATGGCAATATTGGCAACAAGGATGTTGAAGCGGAACACCCTGAAAAAGAAAACTTTGGTTACAACCATTATGAGCAATATGGGTCTTGAAGAGGCCGTAAAAAAGGCAGGCGGCAGGATAATCAGAACAAAGGTTGGGGACAGGTATGTAACTGAGGAGATGTTGAAAGGCGGGTATAACCTTGGCGGCGAACAGTCAGGCCATATAATATTTATGGATCATACTACAACCGGAGACGGAATCATCTCTGCCCTGCAGATTCTGGCCATAATGGTAAAGGAGAATAAAAAGCTTTCAGAACTTGCCGCTGTTATGCGGACATATCCGCAGATTTTGATAAATGTAAAGGTAAAAGAGAAAAAAGAGCTTACAAAAAACCCTCAAATTGCCAAAAGGATAAAAGAGATAGAAAACAAATTGGACGGGAATGGAAGATTATCTGTCAGATATTCCGGCACAGAACTGCTTGCAAGGGTTATGGTAGAAGGAAGGCATGAAGGAGAGATAAAAAAGATGGCAAGGTATATTGCCAATGCGATAGAAAAGGAGCTTGGCTGATGGCAAGGTTATCTGTAAATATAGACCATGTGGCAACAATAAGACAGGCAAGATGCGCCAAAGAGCCTGACCCAGTGACAGCAGCAAGTTTGGCGGAACTTGGCGGCGCAGACGGTATAACCATTCATCTCCGTGAGGACAGAAGGCATATTCAGGACAGGGACGCAATCATCCTGAGGAAGACGGTTAAGACCAAACTTAATCTGGAAATGGCTGGAACGCAGGAGATGATGAAGATTGCCCTTGAGCTGAAACCGGATATGGTTACGCTTGTGCCGGAAAAGCGGCAGGAGCTGACAACAGAAGGCGGTCTGGATGTAAAAACCCAGAAAGATCACCTCAAAAAGTTTATCGCTGCCCTTAAAGAAGCCGGAATCAGGGTAAATCTTTTTATTGACCCTGAGCCGGAACAGGTAAAGGCCAGTCACAGAATAGACACAAATGGCATAGAAATACATACAGGGAAGTATTGTAATACGCAGGATGGGGTATTGAAAAAAGATAAAGAACTGGAACGGATATATAATACAGCCCTTCTTGCGTCAAAACTCGGCATGGCTGTTCATGCAGGCCACGGCCTTGATTATTACAACATAAAGAGGGTTGCAGAGATAAAAGAGATTGAAGAATTTGCCATTGGCTTCAGCATAATAGCAAAAAGCGTATTTGTTGGCATAGAGAGAGCAGTTAGGGAGATAAAGGAGCTTGTAAAATAGTATGATTTACAATATCGGCATAGACATTGTGCATATCCCTAAGTTCAAAAAGGCGGTTGAAAGATGGGGAGATAAACTTAAAAAAAGAATATTTACTAAAGGCGAGTTAGCATACTGCAAAAACAGAAGATTTTCTGAGCAGCACCTTGCAGTGCGCTTTGCAGCCAAAGAGGCCTTTATAAAGGCCCTCGGGCGCGGAGTTGGATCTAATAAAGAGATAGAGGTAACAAACAACAGTGATGGCAGGCCTTACATATTATTGAACTCAAAATCCCCAATTCAGAACTCGGAACTCCGAACTCATTTATCCCTTTCCCATGACGGTGATTACTGTATTGCACAGGTGATATTAGAGACAAACGAGTAATAAATTATGAGATGGACAACATTGACAATCTTTGCTTTATTATCAATTATGATAGCGAACGGCTGTTCAAAGATTGGAAAAGAGGATAAGACTGAGGGGGCTTCTATGAAAAGTGAGGCTAATAATCTTGAAAAGGCAACCTTTGCCGGAGGATGTTTCTGGTGCATGGAACCTCCATTTGAAAAACTTGACGGAGTTGTTGATGTCATATCCGGCTACACAGGCGGAGATAAGGAAAGCCCCACCTATGAGGAAGTATCTTCTGGCTCCACCGGCCATCTTGAAGCAATTCAGATAATTTACGACCCGGCTAAAATAACCTATCAGGAACTCCTTGATGTATTCTGGAGGCAAATTGACCCCACAGATGCAGGGGGTTCTTTTGTTGACCGGGGGTCTTCGTATAAGTCAGCCATCTTCTACCATAACGACGAGCAGAGACGTCTTGCTGAAGCCTCTAAGGAGAAATTGGCGAAATCAGGACTCTTTGATAAACCGATAGCAACAGAGATAGTCAAATTAAAAACCTTCTATAAAGCCGAAGAGTATCATCAGGATTATTATAAGAAAAACCAGTTAAGGTACAAATACTACAGGTCAAGATCAGGCCGCGATCAGTTTATCAAAAAGGTATGGGGAAAGAAAAAAGATGAATACCAAAAACCTGCTGACGAAGAGCTTAAAAAAATATTAACCCCATTGCAGTATGAGGTAACGCAAAAAAGCGGCACTGAAAAACCGTTTCAAAATGAATACTGGGACAACAAGAGAGCAGGTATATATGTTGATATTGTCTCAGGAGAACCGCTTTTTACCTCTAATGATAAATATGATTCAGGCACAGGATGGCCGAGCTTTACAAAACCCCTTGAGACTGAGAACATCGCAGAGAAAGAAGACAGCGGTTTTTTTACAGTGCGCACCGAGGTAAGAAGCAGACTCGCCGACTCTCATCTGGGGCATATATTTGATGATGGCCCGAAGCCCACGGGTTTAAGATATTGCATTAATTCCGCCGCCCTGAGATTCATCCCAAAAGAGGATTTGGAAAAAGAAGGATATGGAGAGTATAGAAAGCTTTTTATACATAACAACATAAATCCGAATTAACCCGCAATTACCCCATCCCCCCCGATGCTACCTTACCTCCATATCCTCTGCCCATTCAATCACCTCGCTTGTTATAATCTCCCGCTTGCCTATGAGATAGCCGTACCATTTATAAACAGAGTCCGCAACAGTAACTACTGATAGAGCGGCCATAGCGGCAACAAGCCCTGCATCAAGTTTAAAGGCAAATATATCGCCGGGTAATGCGGCATTTGAGGCCTTGTCAAGAAATATCCATGAGAGTTCCCATGAGGCTGTTAAAGTAGTAATAAACATGAAAAGCATTGGCAAAAAAGTTACCCAGACATATTTAAGTCTTCCCATTTTTATAATTATTGTTGTCCCCACGCAAAAGGCAAGGGCTGCCAGCAATTGATTTGCCACGCCGAACATGGGCCAGATGGTGGATATATTTCCTGAGTGTATTAAATAGCCCCATGCGCCCACCACAAGAAAACTGCTCATGATTGTCCCGGGCATCCAGTTTGTCCTTGCAAGAGGCTTATAGACATATCCCCCGATTTCCTGCAAAATAAATCTTGCAACCCTTGTGCCCGTGTCAACTGTTGTCAATATAAATAGCGCCTCAAACATGAGGGCAAAATTATACCAGTATGGCATGAGGGTTTTCATTCCAGGCAGGCTTGAGAATATATACGCCATTCCCACAGCAAGTGAGACTGCTCCGCCCGGTCTTCCTGCAACATCAACGCCCACAGCTTGAGATAGTTCCTGAATCTTACTTACCGGGAAACCAAGCTGGGCAAGCTGCTCAAATGACAGTTTTGTGTTTATTGCAAAGTAGTCGCCGGGTATGAGTATGGTTGCTGCTATTATGGCAATGACTGCAACAAAGCCTTCAGTAAGCATTGCGCCAAAGCCTATCATCCTTATCTCGCTTTCGCTCTGTATCATCTTCGGCGTTGTGCCTGATGATATGAGGGAATGAAATCCCGATACTGCGCCGCAGGCAATGGTTATGAACATGAACGGAAAAACGCTCCCCGGGATTATCGGTCCGCCGCCGTCAATGAATTTTGTTACAGCCGGCATCTGGACATCAGGAGCAATAAATATTACACCCAAGGCAAGGATTATTACAGTGCCTATCTTCATGTATGTTGAGAGGTAGTCACGGGGACAGAGGAGCAGCCACACAGGCAGGACAGATGCCACAAATCCGTATATTGCCATGAGAATTACCAGTGTGTTTCTGTTAAGATTGAAATATGGCTCAAGGCCTGAGCCGGGGATGATGTATCTTCCAAGTATTACAGCAAGCAGAAGCAATACAACGCCGATTATACTTACCTCCGCAACCTTGCCGTGTCTTATTTTATAGAGGTATATGCCCATAAAGAGGGCAATCGGTATTGTGGCGGTGATTGTAAATGTCCCCCATGCGCTGTGGGTGAGTGCATTCACAACAGTAAGACCAAGCCCTGCCAAGGCAACGATTATAATGAACAAAATGGCAAGGGCTGCGGTAATGCCGGCAACTGGGCCGATTTCGTCTTTTGCGATTTGGGCAAGGGAGCGGCCGTTTCTTCTTACAGATGCTGTGAGAATTACAGTATCATGGACAGCGCCGCCCAGCACTGCACCGATGAGTATCCAGAGGAATCCGGGGAGATACCCGAATTGAGCGGCAAGCACAGGCCCGATTAAAGGCCCTGCGCCTGCTATGGCAGCAAAGTGATGGCCAAATAGGACCCATTTGTGTGTAGGATGATAATCCCTTCCATCAGCAAGCCTTTTTGCAGGGGTCAGCCTTTTTTCATCAATGTTTAATACCTTTGCTGTTATGAATGCGCCATAGAGACGATAAGAAATTATAAAAAAGCAGGCTGCAGCTACAACAAACCACAAGGCATTGACATGCTCGGACGGGTTTATTATCTGTGTCACAACGCCAATGGCAAATGTGCCGATAATGGCCAATATTAATATTGTGATGGTGGATGATTTCATAAAAACCTCCTGCTGTGTTTTATTATAAGGCAGGTAATTGCGTAAGGTCAAGACAGGTTTTTATTTTCTTACTTAAAAAGATTGAATTTTAACTGTAAGTTGGTTAATATCATCTTCTAAAATTTTATTGGAGGTTTTTTTATGCTTAAGGTTTTAAGAAAAAAGAAGAGGTCATGGATGATCTTTTTAATACTCGGGGCCATTATTATGGTCTTTGTGCTGTGGGGTGTCGGAAATTTCAAGTTGGATAAGGCCACTGTCGCAGCCAGTGTAAACGGCAAACCCATAACTGCCACTGCATACGTCAGGGCATATCAACAGCAGATAAATTATTACAGGAACATCTTAAAAGACCAGTTTAATGATGAGTTTCTGGAAAGAATGAATCTTAAACAGAATACCATCCAGATACTTATAAACACAGAGCTTCAGCTTCAGGAGGCAAAAAAACAGGGCATTACCGTTTCAACCGATGATATTCAAAAGAAAATCGCATCTGTTCAGGTGTTTCAAAAGGGCGACGTGTTTGACAAGGGGCAATATCTTCAGGTGCTAAAGGCAAACCACCTATTACCAGGAGATTATGAAAAAGGGGTCAAAGACAGCCTTATCATTGACAAGGTTCAGAAAAAGATAACCGACGCAATAAATATTGCCGACAAGGAAATAGAGGACACATTTGCCGGCGAAAACAAAAAAATCAATCTTCAATATATTGCAGTAGGCGGAGCAAGGTTTGAAAAGGATGCAGTTGCTGCAGATGGGGAAGCGCAGGCCTATTTTGAAAAAAACAAGGCGTCATTTAAGCTGCCGACAATGATTAAGGCGGCTTATATTTCAATTCCATTTAAAGACCTTTTGCAAAAGGCAAAGATCTCAGAGGCAGAGATAAAGGAATACTATGAAAAAAACATAAATGAATTTCAGACGCAAAAACAGGTTTCTGCAAGCCATATACTTGTAAAACCGGCATCAGGCGCATCAGACATGAAAAAGGCAAAGGAAGAGGCGCGGAAAAAGGCAGAGGATATACTTTCATCATTGGCTAAAAAAGGCGAAGACTTTGCATTGCTTGCTAAAAAATATTCAGATGACAAGGCATCCGGCAGCAAAGGCGGCTCTCTTGGCTATTTCAAACAAGGAGAGATGATAAAACATTTTGAAGATGCGGCCTTTTCCCTTAAAAAAGGCGGAATAAGCGGCATTGTAGAAACGGAAAGAGGCTATCACATCATAAAAATTGATGACGTAAAAGAGGCGAGGCTTATGCCTTTTAAAGAGGCAAAGGGTATAATAATAAAAAAACTAACAGAGACAGGCGCAAAAAAACTGGCTTTAGACACGGCGGCTGAAATACAGAAGGCTGTCATATCTGAAAAAAGGGAGATGAAGGACGAAGCAGCGAAGAAAAAACTTAAACTGGTAGAAACCGGGCCTTTCTCAGAAAGGGATATGAAGATAGAGCTTGTCAGAAATGCTGAACTCAAAAAAGCAGCCTTTTCTCTAAAGGCCGGCGAGATAAGCAACGCTGTTGAAACCGAGAGTAGCGTTTATATCATAAAGATTTTAGACAAAAAAGAAGAACACATACCAGGATACGAAGAGGCGGCGGCTTCTGTTAAAAACGCTCTTATAAAGGGGAAGGCAATGGAAAAGGCAAAAGAGACTGCTGATGCTATTTTAAAAAGACTAAAACAGGGCGAGGACTTTCAGAAACTTGCCTCAAAAGATGGTTATACTACAGGAGAAAGCGGCTTTTTTACAAAGGTTGAAGGTTATATTGCTAATATCGGTTTATCTGTAGGGGATAAGCCTGATATGTTTTCCCTTACCAAAGAAAAACCTTATTATTCTCAGACCATCCCGCATGGAAACAAGTTTTATATATTCGGGCTTAAAGATATAAAAGAGGCTGACAAGGCTGAATTTGAGGCAAAAAAGGCTCAAATCAAGGATCGCCTCCTTAAAGAAAAACAGCAGGACTCCCTGAACAAGTGGCTGAATGACCTTAAGTCAAAGGCAAAGATTGAGATAAATAAAGATGCGCTGTAACCGCCCGCGGCTCGGCAAAACCTGAAATAAAGGATCTGAACATGCGATTTTCTCAAATATTTCTCCCCACCCTTAAAGAGGCCCCTTCTGATGCAGAGGTTGTAAGCCACAGGCTTATGACAAGGGCTGGTATGATACGAAAGGTGGCGGCAGGCATTTATAATTATCTTCCATTGGGTCTCAGGGTAATACGAAAAGTGGAGAATATCGTTCGTGAAGAGATGGACAAGGCAGGCGCTCAGGAAGTTTCCATGCCCATGGTTATACCTTCTGAACTCTGGCAGGAAAGCGGCAGATGGGATGTGTATGGCAAAGAATTGTTGCGCTTAAAAGACAGACATCAGAGAGAGTTTTGCCTCGGCCCGACACATGAAGAGGTCATAACAGATATGCTTCGCAGAGAAGTCCGCTCCTACAAAGAACTCCCGATAACCCTTTACCAGATTCAGACTAAATTCAGAGATGAGATAAGACCGAGATTCGGGCTTATGCGCGGCAGAGAATTTATAATGAAAGATGCATACTCCTTTCACGCAACAGAAGAGGATGCTGAAAGGGAATATCAGAATATGTATGACGCTTACTGCCGGATATTTGAAAGATGCGGGCTTAATTTCAGGGCTGTGGAGGCAGAGACAGGCGCAATAGGCGGAAGGTTTTCGCATGAGTTTATGGTTCTGGCAGATACAGGAGAGGATGCGATTGCAAGCTGCAATAAATGCAAATATGCGGCAAATGTGGAAAGGGCGGAGACAAAAAGCCGCAAGTCACAAGTCACAAGTCACAAGTCAGAAAAGGAAGAACCTCTTGAAAAAGTATCAACGCCCGGTATGAAAACCGTTGAGGAAGTGAGCGGGTTCTTAAAAACAACACCGCAAAAACTGATTAAAACAATGATATACGATTCAGATAAGGGGGTTGTGGCTGTGCTTGTGCGGGGAGATTATGAACTTAATGAGGCAAAACTTAAGAGACTGCTGGAAGTAGAACGGCTGGTCCTTGCAGATGAAGATACTGTGAGAAAGGCAACCAGCGCACCATCAGGTTTTGCAGGGCCTGTCGGATTAACCGTCAGAATAGTTGCGGATTACAGCATCCAATCGGTTGCAAACTCTATTGTCGGCGCCAATGAAGCTGATACCCATTTTATCAATGTTAATTTAAACAGGGATTTTAGGGCGGATGTTTTTGGAGATTTAAGGATGGTTATTGCGGGGGATTTATGCCCCAGATGCGATGGCGTATTGGAAATATTCAGAGGGATTGAAGTAGGACATGTTTTTAAACTCGGCACAAAATACAGCGAGGCAATGAATGCAACATTTTTGAATGAAAAAGGAGAGGCGAAACCTATGATTATGGGCTGCTACGGCATAGGTATCGGCAGAACTGCCGCGGCTGGCATAGAGCAAAATCATGATGATAAGGGAATTATCTGGCCCATGCCCCTTGCGCCATTTCATCTCCATCTTGTCCCTGTTAATGTAAATGATAAAACAACAATGGACGTTGCAGAAACAATTTATAAGAATCTGACAGATACAGGGCTTGAGGTTTTGATGGATGACAGGGATGAAAGGGCAGGCGTCAAATTCAATGACGCTGATTTGATAGGGATACCGATAAGGATTACTATCGGAAGCAAGGCCTTGAAAGAAAACTCGGTTGAGTTGAAGATGAGAAGGTCGCCTGACGCAAGCCTTATCAAAATGGACGAGGTCAGAGGGAAGGTTCTGGAAATTGTAAAACAAGGGAAATAAATGGAATACATCGCCACCTTTGGCTCAACCCACAAGGCGTTAAAGGCAGAGAAGGTATTAAAGGAAAAAGACATACCGTTCAAACTGATACCCACGCCAAAAAAACTTGCTGCGTTCTGCGATCTCGCCGTATCATTTGAAGACAAAGACAGAACAGCGGTTGAAACTGCCTTTAGAGACAGCAGTATAAAGACGACGGCAATATACGGAAAGAAAGGAGATGAGTATGTTAAAGTGCAGTTTTTGCGGCAAGGAAAGCGAAACAGTAATAAGGATAGCTCTTGACAGGGATTATGACAGACTAACAGTAAAACACGATGTCAAATATGCGTGCCCCGCGTGTTCAAAAAAGAAAGAGGAAGAAAAGAAAAAACAGATAAAAAAATGAGGCTTACACTTATTACCCCGGGACAGGGGAAGGCTACAAAATATATAAGGGAGGTATCTTTGGAAATCAGGACACGATTTGCGCCAAGCCCGACAGGCTATCTTCACATAGGCGGGGCAAGGACAGCCCTTTTTAACTGGCTCTTTGCGAGACAACATAAGGGAAAAATTATCTTAAGGATTGAAGATACGGATGCGGCAAGGTCAACGGAGGAGTCTGTTCAGGCAATCATTGACGGGATGCAGTGGCTGGGCCTTAACTGGGATGAAGGCCCTTATTTCCAGAGCAAGCAGTTTGATCTTTACAGAGATCATGCATATAAACTTATTGAAATGGACAAGGCATATAAATGCTTTTGCACACCTGAAGAGCTGGAGCAAAGACGAAAGGATGCCCTTGCTCAGGGAAGGCCTCCTAAATATGACGGCAGGTGCAGAAATAATACCCCCTCCCCCACTTTAACAAAGGGGGGATTTACAATAAGATTCAAGATTCCCTCAGGAACAACATTGGTCAAAGATATTGTTAAAGGAAATATTGCATTTGACAATAACGAGATAGAGGATTTAATCATCCTTAGAAGCGATGGAACGCCCACCTATAATCTCTGCGTGGTTGTTGATGATGCAACTATGAAGATAACGCATGTTATAAGGGGTGACGACCACCTGAACAATACGCCAAAGCAGATGCTTTTATCTGAGGCATTTAAATACCCAATCCCGGCATTTGCCCATCTCCCTATGATACTCGGCTCTGATAAGACAAGGCTTAGCAAGCGTCACGGCGCCACATCTGTCATGGCATACAAAGAAATGGGTTACCTGCCGCATGCCCTGGTAAATTATCTTGCACGGCTTGGATGGTCTTATAGGGACCAGGAGATATTTACAATTGAAGAGCTTACGGGAAAATTCTCCCTCGAAAATGTGGGCAAATCATCAGGTATATTCAATCCTGAAAAACTTTTGTGGCTGAATCACCATTATATAAAAGAGTCAAGAACGGATGAACTGGCAAAACTGCTATGTCCGTTCCTGGAGACAAGGGGATATAAGGTTCAGGCAGATAAAAGGCTTGCAAATATTATAAAAACCGTTCAGGAAAGAAGCAATACCTTTGTAGAGATGGCCGATGCCGCTGAATTTTATTTTAAGGAAGATATTGTGTATGAAGAAAAGGCTGCCCAAAAATTTTTAACTCAAGATATGACTCCGATGTTTGAAACCCTTATATCAGGGCTTGAGAGCATCCATGATTTCACCCATGAGACTATTGAGACTGTATTCAGTAATATAATCAATGCAAGAGGCATAAAACTCGGCAAAATCGCCCAGCCTGCAAGGGTTGCACTAACAGGCGGAACAGTAAGCCCTGGCATATTTGAGGTGATAGAAAACCTTGGCAAAGAAATAAGTTTGGCAAGGCTGAAAAAGGCAATTGTATTTATAGAACAAAAAACTAAATAAACTTACTCTCTATCATTATATATATTTAAACCAATATCTCTATCATCGGCTACTACCTCCGGTCCTGTGCCATCACCGGGGATTACGGCAATCTTGTAGTTCTTTTGCATATCCTATATCTTCTTAATTAAGATCTTTCTTATCATATGGTTGAATGTATCGGCTATATAGATATTATCAGCTTGATCTATTGCTATGCCAAAAGGATAATTGAGGCTGGCCTCATTAGCCGGTGTCTCGTCAGGAGAAAAACCGGCCTTTCCGTTTCCTGCCACAGTAACGATTTCACCTGTTTTCCTGTAGATCTTTCTGACCATATGGTTGTCAGAGTCTGTTGTGTATATATCCCCCTTTGAGTCTAATGCAATTGAATAGGGTCGGGAGAGGCTTTTTTCTGACGATTTTTTATCTCCAACCCGAAATGAGGCATCATCCCCTGCTACTGTGTTTATAATTCCTGTATCTTTATCTATTATCCTGATGCGATTATTAAATGTATCAGCTATAAATATATTCCCCTCATTGTCCACTGCTACACCGCCTGGGCATGTAAGGTCAGCATATATCGCAGGGCCGTTGTCTCCGCTGAATGAGCCATTTCCGCTTCCAGCCACAGTTGTTATCACCCCGGTTGCCACATCTACCTTCCTGATTTTATGGTTCATAAAATCGGCAATAAATATATCCCCACTCCTGTCTATTGCTATGCCTGATGGCTCAGACAGGCTTGCTTCGGTTGCCTGTCCTTCATCACCGCCAAAGCCATCCTGGCCATTGCCTGCTATGGTTGTGATGATACCTGAGATTATCTCTACCTTTCTTATTCTATGATTAAATGTATCTGTAATGTAGACATTTCCCGTCTGGTCCACGGCAATGGCAGATGGATACCTTAACATGGAAGATCTTGCAGGGCCGTTGTCACCGATAGAATCGGAGGGAAGTCCTTCTTTGCGTGGTAATTTCCCAAGCTGCCTTTGATACATCATTTCTTCAACATCACCACCGCTCTCGCTATTGGGAAGGAAGTGCCCTGCGATAGTGTTTATGCATCCATTTGTATCTACGCGCATTATCAGGCAGTTTTCTGTGTCGGCGATATATATGTTTCCCTTTCTGTCTAATGCTACACCCTTTGGCTCATTAAGCATTGCTGATATTGCATCTCCCCCATCGCCGCCAAATCCGGCTTCTCCAGTCCCTGCTATTGTATAAATCGATCCTATTTTCATAGTCTCCTGTCCTTTAACGATCAAAAATGTATGTCATATTATAAGATATTGAGATATTAAGTCAATCATCATCACAATAGGGTAATGTATTATTTCTTGTGTCAGAAGCAAGAAAGGGGTATCTCCATGGTAAGCCAATACCAAAACAAAAGGAGGATACCCCATGACTCAAAGAGCCACAATAGAGAATTATGCACAGGCAGTAAGGATAGTCAAGGA
>JAUYHF010000062.1 GCA_030690165.1 Deltaproteobacteria bacterium
TCCTTGACTATCCTTACTGCCTGTGCATAATTCTCTATTGTGGCTCTTTGAGTCATGGGGTATCCTCCTTTTGTTTTGGTATTGGCTTACCATGGAGATACCCCTTTCTTGCTTCTGACACAAGAAATAATACATTACCAAAAAGGGCGGGGTTTTAGCCCGCCCTTTTTGTAATCATGGTGGGCAATGCCCACCCTACTGCTACTGATTAGAACTTCACATCAAGCATAAGATATGCAAATGTTGCGTCCTCATTCTTTGGTATTGCCCTTCCGGCATAATCCTTTGGAAAGCCGCTATCACCTGCATTCCCGGCGTCCCTTATGGCATAGGCTACCTCAAGGGATGTGTTCTTTGTTATATTATAGTTGGCTTTCACATTTATTTCCTTTCCAAGGTCATCGCTCTGGCCTGAGGCAACCTCGTCGGCCTTGTATTTCCAGTACTCTGCAGCCACCTTGAGATTATCCATGGGCTTTATACCAACGTTTATAGACCATGCCTTCATATCTGACCAGGTTATATCGTCAGTAAAGCCATAGAGGGGGTGGTTTGTTGGATATAGGTTACGAAATGCCTCGTTCTTGTCAGTTGTACCTGCCTTATCTCCAGTTGCCTTATCATACTCTGCGCCTATCCTGAGGTTCACAGCCTGCGGTATGGTATAGCCCGCCTTTATAGCGTACGCGTTCGAGTCCTGTTTTGTTTCAACCTCTGTTGAACTCATACTGCTTCTGCCACCCTGCTTGGCATATTCTGCTGTCCAGTCAATATTAATAGCGCCGCCGTTGAGCCTTGCGCCCATGGTCCTTACATCCCTCTTTACGGTAGTAGCGCCGTCCCTGTCCTGAAAGTAATAGAGGTCAAGGGTATTCATCGGTATTGCCTTTACCGTGGCATAGATGCCGTTAAAGTCTAAATCCTTCTGTCCAAAGCCTGTTGTTGAGGTGGTTGTTGTAGTTCCTCCCTCATCCACCTTTGCTGTCCAAAGGTCAACATTAAATACCTCGTGGTTGTAGCTGAGCTTTATTGCGTCAAACCTTCTTGCATTGTTGCTCCACTCAAATGAGCCTATTAGCCTGTGCTCTCCGTATGCCAGCACCTGACGGCCTACCTTTATAGAGAGCGGCTGGTCAAGGATATTGCTGAACACAACATATGCCTGGCTTAAGTCAACTGCCTGAGCATCATTACCAGTGGTTGCTGTCGACCCTTCATCTCCCCAGTTCCTTGAGTCCTGGAGTGAGACAAATACCTTTACATTGCTCTCAAGTTCTGCGTCCACATTAAGGCGGAGCCTCTGCTCTATATATTTTACATCACGGGCCTGTGCACCGTCTGTCTGTTTTTCATTGTCAACCCATATGCCCCTTTCCCGCAGCTCTCCTCCTATCTTCACATCTGCTGCCATTACTGGCAATACCCATGCAGCGGTCACAAGGGCTGCAAAAACTGCTATTAGAATCTTCTTCATATTTACTTCCTCCTTTGTTTTATTTTTTATTACTTCTTCTTTGAAGAGAATTATCAAACCTAAAGGTTTGAGTTACAGTAGCTCAAGGCTTCAGCCTTGAAAACCCTCAAACCGCAGGGCTAAAGCCCTGCCCTGCATCAATTTATTTTCTTTTTCTTACACACCTCCTTTTGATTTTCTTGATGTTTCAGCGCGTCCACGCGCCGAAACATCATCCTCAAAATAAGGGCCATCTTTAAATTATGAAGTTTTTATACCATAAACAAATAGGTTGTCAAGTGTTTTTTTATACCACCCCTGCCTTCAGCAGGTCCTGCAAATGGATAACACCCGCAACCCTATCCTCTTTTTTACCTTCATAGACAAAGAGGGTGGTTATTGAATAATCCTCCATCACCTTTAATGCGGACTCTGCGAAGGCGCCCTTTTCTATCTTTTTTGGATTTTTGGTCATTACATCCTTAATCTCTTTATTAAGTATATCTCCACCTTTTTCCAACGCCCTTCTCAAATCCCCGTCTGTTATAACGCCGGCAAGGCGGTTATTCTTATCAAGCACGGCTGTTATGCCGAGCCTTTTTGCAGTTATCTCCAATATGGCATCCTTCATTGACGCATTGATATTAACAAGCGGGATGTCTTTGCCTGTATGCATGAGTTTATCTATTTTTAAAAGCCTTTTGCCAAGGCTTCCTGCTGGATGGAGCAGCGCAAAATCTCTTTCTTTGAAACCTTTTTTTTCAAGCAGCGCAACTGCAAGGGCATCGCCCATAGCCAGAGCGGCGGTTGTAGAGGCGGTAGGCGCAAGACCAAGAGGACACGCCTCTTCTTTTACAGCTATATCAATGACAACATCGCCTGCCTTTGCAAGGTTTGATTTCAGATCGCCGGTCATTGCAATGAGTTTTACGCCCATCCTTTTTATCAGGGGAAGTATCCTTATTATCTCCTCTGTCTCACCGCTGTTGGAGACCGCAATAACCACATCGCCTTTCATAAGCATACCGAGGTCGCCGTGAACGCCTTCGGCAGGATGCAGAAAAAATGCAGGGGTGCCTGTTGAGGCAAAGGTGGCCGCAATCTTCTTGCATATAAGCCCGCTCTTGCCCATGCCGGTTATGACGACCTTGCCTCCGGAATTTAATATAAGGTCAATTGCCTTTGAAAAATTTTTATCAAGCCTTCTTGCAAGACCGGATATGGCATCCGCCTCTGTTTTTAAAACTCGTTTTGCGGTTGAGATGGTTTTGTCGGTAGTCATAATCGTTTCACCACCCTATCCAATTCTTTCAACTGTTTCAACAGCCCCAGAAGATTATAAAGACTCACCGAATTCGGGCCATCACATAAAGCCTTATCAGGATTTGGGTGAACCTCCATGAATATGCCGTCAACACCTACTGCAACAGCAGCCCTTGCGAGATATTCCACCATATCCCTTTCTCCGCCTGATGCGCTGCCAAGTCCGCCCGGAATCTGAACGCTGTGGGTTGCGTCAAATATCACAGGATACCCCATTTCTCTAATCAGAGGGATTGCCCTGAAATCAACAATAAGGTTGTTGTAGCCAAAGGATGCGCCTCTTTCAGTAATGATTATATTTTTATTTCCAGTGGAGACAGCCTTATCAATTACCTGCCCTACATCCCACGGCGCGAGAAACTGTCCTTTTTTGATATTTATAATCCTGCCTGTCCCTGCTGCCTCTAATATCAAATCTGTCTGCCTGCAAAGGAACGCGGGTATCTGGATAATATCCGCCACCTCTGCAACCTCTTTTACATCCCCTTTGCAATGGACATCTGTAAGAACCGGCAGATTAAATCTCTTTTTTACCTCTGCCAATACCTCAAGCCCTTTTTCAAGCCCAGGTCCTCTGTATGATTTGACGGATGTCCTGTTTGCCTTGTCATACGAGGCTTTGAATATAAGGGGTATCTTGAGCCTTCCGGCAATGCCCCTGAGCCTGCCTGCAATGGCAAGGGTTGTCTTTTTATCTTCTATGACGCATGGTCCTGCTATCAAGACAAAAGGGGCATTGCCGCCGATGGTTATGTTACCGATCTTTATTTTTCTCATAATAGTTTCGTTCTATTTATTTTTCTTCCCGCTTTCATATATTTTATTTGCCTCTTTTGCTGTTGCGTTTTCGTGGATGATGGCACGGATTGCTTTTATCATTGGAACAGGATGCGGATTCTGCCAGATATTCCTTCCAAGATTGACGCCTATAGCGCCCCTCTTCATGCCGTCATGGACAAATTCCAATACCTCAAAATCCGTCTCTGTCTTTGGCCCTCCTGCTATGACAACAGGGACAGGACAGCTATCCACTACCTTGTCAAAGTTTTCGCACCAGTATGTTTTTACAACCTTTGCGCCAAGCTCAGCTGCAATGCGGCAGCACAGGGAAAGATAACGGGCATCCCTCTTTTGCAGTTCCTTGCCAACCGCAGTAACCGCCATTACCGGAATGCCATAATCTTCGGCTTCATTCACAAGCTCTGCAAGATTTTGCAGCGTCTGGCGCTCATAATCGCTGCCTATAAAAACCGACAGTCCTACAGCAGAGACATTGAGCCTTATCGCCTCTTTTATGGATGTAGTAAGACATTCATTTGCCAAATCTTTTCCTACAATGCTTGTGCCTCCTGATACCCTCAGGATAATCGGCACCGTATTGTCAGGCGGCACACAGGAACGGAGAACCCCCCTTGTAACAAACAGGGCGTCGCTGTATGGAAGAAGGGGTTTAATGGTCTCCCCCGGTTTTTCCAATTTTGATGTCGGCCCCAGAAAATACCCATGGTCAATAGGCATAAACAGGCACTTTCCGTCAGGCTTTATTATCTGTGACAAACGATTCTTCATTCCCCAGTCCATTTTAAAATCCTCCTTTGTTGTATAGAGTCAAAGTTTTTTACTCTGACACTATGACCCTTTGACTCTATGGCGCTTGTTTTACAAACTTCTCCCTGCATTCTTCACTGCAAAAATAGATTATCTCATTTCCATTTCTCACTCTCAAGGCTTCAGTCTTTGGATAGTAGCTTTGACAAACAGGGTCAAGCACCATCTCGTCGCCCTGCGGCACAGGCTTACCTTTCTGCTGCATAGGGGCTTTCTTAGGATATAAAAACGCCATGATAATCCTGTACAGCAAAAAAATCAGTATGATGTATATCAGGATTCTCATATATTCAGGCGAATAACCTTTTTATTATCGTCTAACTCTCTCAACAAGTCAGCCGCTCTTTTCTTTAAAACAGGATGAATAAAATCCGGGGCTATCTCGCTTGCCGGAGTCAAAACAAACCTTCTCTTATGAAGCAGCGGGTGCGGGATAATGATTTCTTTTATCTCTGTTATATCCCTGTTAAAGAAAAGGATATCCAGATCAATAACCCTTGGCCCGCCTTTTTTTATCCTGTTTCTTCCAAGCCCCTTTTCTATATCTTGAAGCAGGGCTAATAATGCCTTTGCATCAAGAGACGTCTCAATCTTAACCACACAATTTATAAACCAGTCCTGCTCTATCTCACCCCACGGTTCTGTTTCATAAAAAGAAGACATCTTTACCAACTTTATATTTTTACTATCAACTATACGCTCTATAGCCTTCCTGCAGTTCCCAAGCCTGTCGCCGATATTTGAACCTATGCTGATAAAGACAGTATGAGACATGTAGTTAAAACACCAACTCCAGTTCCCCCAACCTCTTCTTCATCTCTGCAACAACCCTTCTCTCATCCTCCTCATTCTTTGCGGCAAAGGTGGCTGAAAATCTTAAGTAATGCCCGACATCATCCCATGGGACAGTTGATATGAGTTTTTCTGTAATAAGGTATTCAGATACATCCTCGGCTGTATTGAACCTTGCGCCGCTCTTAATACCTTTTGGCGCCCCGACATACAGATAGAATGAACCTTGCAGCATTTTTGCAGAAAAGCCCGCTGATTTGAGGGCCTCCACCATCATCTCAAGTCTTCTCTTATATTTTACGGAAATTTTTTCAGTCATCTCCGGGTGTTCCAGAGCATACACCCCTGCCTTCTGTATTGCAATAAACTGGCCTGAGTCATAATTATCCTTCACATGGCCAAAGGCGCTGATTATTTTTTCGTTGCCGACAACGAATGCAATCCTCCACCCTGTCATATTGAATGCCTTTGAAAATGAATGCAATTCTATGCCAACATCTTTTGCGCCGTCAACTGACAAAAAAGATAATGGCTTACCGTTAAAGCTGATGGCGGCGTATGCAGCATCATGCACAACAATAATATTGTTTTTATGGGCAAACTCTACGCAATTTTTAAAAAAATCAATTGTTGCCGCTGCGCCTGTCGGATTATTAGGATAATTTATATAAAGGAGTTTTGCCCTTTTTAAATCATCTTTATTTACAGCATCAATATTGGGTAAAAAATTATTCTCCTCTGTTAACGGCAGATTAACTACCCTGCCGCCGCACCACCGGGTATGCGTGGCAAGGATAGGATACCCCGGAACAGTAACCAATGCCACATCTCCGGGATTTATAAATACTGACGGGAGCATTGCAAGGGCAGACTTTGAGCCGATGGAGTGAAGAGCCTCCTTAACAGGGTCTATCCCCTTTACACCATATACCCTTTCCATGTATTTTACAGCAGCGTCTTTCAGTTCCTGAATTCCGTTGTCTGCATAGCCCCTGTTTTCAGACTTGGCGCATTCAATCTTTAACGCCTCCACAACCATCGGAAATGCCATCTCATCAGGTTCGCCGACGCCGAAATCAAGGAGTTCAACATTGGGACAAGCCTTCCTGGCTGCTGCCTTTGCCCTCTTTATTTTTTCAAATTTATAGATCTTTGTCTCCTTACCAAAGGCGGAACTGCCTATCCTATCAGCGAAAAGATCCTGGATGTAATTCTCAGACACTTAAACACCTCCATTCATTATTATTGCTCATTAACTACCTTACTGTATTTACCAGACTTCCTATCCCCTCTATCCTGACCTCAACCTTATCCCCCGGTTTCATCTTTCCTATGCCTGAAGGCGTGCCTGTAGCAATCACATCGCCGGGGAGAAGGGTCATTACATGAGACACAAAAGATAGTAAATGATAAACATCAAATATCATATCGTGCGTAAATGTATCCTGCCTCTTTTCTTCGTTAAGATATGTCTCTATGCGGATATTATCCGGATTTAAATCAGTTTCTATCCACGGTCCAATAGGCGCAAATGTGTCAAATCCCTTTGCCCTTATGTACTGGATATCCTTGCCCTGCAAATCCCGCGCTGTAACATCGTTTATGCAGGTATAGCCCAGTATATAGGCCATTGCGTCCTCCTTCCTTATCATGTGAGCTTTTTTGCCGATGACAATCGCCAGTTCGCCTTCATAATCCACCTGCCTTGACATATGATGTGGATAGATGATTTCATCACCCGGCCCTATCACAGCAGTAGGTGGTTTCATGAATATCATGGGCTCTTCCGGCAGCGGTTTGTTAAACTCTACTGCATGGGCCTTGTAATTTAACCCTATTGCAACAATCTTTGAAGGTTCGCATGGCGCAAGGAGTTTTATGGAGTTGAGTTTGTGACTGACAGAGGTTTTTTTCAAGCTGCCAAAAATACCCCCTTCTATCTCAACAACATCTTCCCCTTCAACAATACCGCATCTTATTAAACCATCCTTCAAAATCCTTGCAAGTTTCAACTATCATCTCCTTTTTATGTTCTTCCCCACCATCGCCTTTATCTTCAAGCGCAAGGCATTAAGTTTTATAAAACCCTCTGCATCCTTCTGGTCATATATAACATCCTCTTCAAATGTGGCAAAATCAGGATGATAAAGGGATCGGTTTGATTTTCTGCCGACAACATCACAGTTACCCTTATAGAGTTTTATCCTTGCAGTTCCCGTCACCCCTTTTGCAGCCTCATCTATCATCTTTTGAAGCATCTCCCTTTCAGGTGAATACCAGTATCCGTAATAGACCAGTTCTGAGTATCGCATTATGAGGCTGTCCCTGAGGTGCATTACCTCCCTGTCCATTGTAATAGATTCTACAGCCCTTCGCGCCGCATGGAGTATTGTGCCGCCCGGCGTTTCATACACGCCCCTGCTCTTCATGCCCACATAGCGGTTCTCCACTACATCTACTCTCCCTATGCCATTTTTCCCGCCAAGCTTATTCAACTCTGCAAGAAGCCTTGCAGGCGCAATTTTTTTGCCGTCCACTGCAACTGGATCTCCGTCCTTGAAATCTATCTCAACATATGCCTTCTTATCCGGTGCCCTTTCCGGCGATACACTCAATACAAACATATCCTCAGGCGGAGGAGCCCATGGGTCTTCAAGTATGCCGCCTTCAAAACTTATATGAAACAGGTTTCTGTCCGAGCTATACGGCTTTGCCTTTGTTGCAGTAACAGGGATGCCGTGCCTCTCTGCGTAATCTATCAAGTCTGTCCTTGATTTCATATCCCATTCGCGCCACGGCGCTATAACCTTTATGTGCGGGTCAAATGCATAATATGTAAGTTCAAATCTTACCTGGTCATTACCCTTTCCTGTTGCGCCGTGAGATACTGCATCAGCCCTTTCCTTTTTCGCAACCTCCATCTGCGCCTTTGCAATGAGCGGCCTTGCTATGGATGTGCCAAGCAAGTATTTCCCTTCATAAACAGCGCCTGCACGGAGCATCGGAAAGATAAAATCCCTTACAAACTCCTCTTTCAGGTCTTTTATATAAATCTTCTTTGCGCCTGTGGCTATGGCCTTTTTCTTAAGCGGCGTCAACTCCTCTCCCTGCCCCAGATCAGCGGCAAAGGCAATGACCTCGCAGTTATAATTTTCTATAAGCCATTTTATTATAACCGATGTGTCAAGCCCGCCTGAATAGGCCAAAACAACCTTCTTAATACTGCCCATGAAAATCCTCCCCTCCTGTTAACAGCATCTCCAGTATCACCTTCTGCACATGCAGCCTGTTTTCCGCCTGATCAAAGATAACAGATTGACTTCCTTCTATCACCTCATCTGTAATTTCTTCTTCCCTATGCGCAGGGAGACAGTGCATAACAATGGCGTCTTTTTTTGCAAGTTTTAACAATCCCGAATCTATCTGATAGCCCTGAAATGCCTTTTTCCGCTTTTCCGCCTCATCTTCCTGACCCATGCTGGCCCAGACATCTGTATTCAGGACATCCGCATCCTTTGCGGCCTCTTTCGGATTCTTTACAATCGCTATATTTGATTTTGTCTCTTTTTTTGCCTTTTCCAAAATCTTTTTGTCAGGCCAATACCCGTCAGGGCAGGCAAGCATCAAATCAAAACCAAGCCTTGACGCCGCTTCAATCCATGAATTAGCCATGTTGTTGCCGTCGCCGATCCATGCGGCCTTAAGCCCTTTATATCCCCCTTTTTTTTCTATAACAGTAAAGATATCCGCCAGAGCCTGACACGGATGATGCAAATTCGTAAGACCGTTTATAACCGGGACTGAAGAATATTTTGCAAACTCCTCCACCATATCATGGCCAAATGTCCTTATTACAATGCCATCCAAATATCTTGACAAAACCCTTGCAGTATCTTTTACGGGTTCTCCCCTCCCTATCTGAGAATCCTTGTGGCTTATAAATACAGCATGACCGCCCATCTGATACATCGCAGCCTCAAAGGAAACCCGTGTCCTTGTTGATGCCTTCTCAAAGATAAGACCCAGGGTCTTGCCTGTTAAAGGCTGATACGGAATGCCTCTCTTCTGTCTGCCCTTTAAAATAGCGGCCTTCTCAAAGACGGCGACTATCTCTTCCTTAGTTAAGTCAAAGATAGTCAGAAGATTTTTTTTATCCATGCCCCCTGCCTTCATACCTTTACACCTTTTAATACCTCTTCCAGTATCATGAACATCTCATCAACCTCATTCTCTGTAACCACAAGCGGAGGGATAAAGCGCAGTATCTTATCGGAAGTACAGTTTATTAAAACCCCCTTTTCCATGCACCCTTTTACAATATCCGCTCCGGAAATATTCAGCTCCATCCCTATAATCAATCCCTTCCCTCTGACCTCTTTTATAAACGAATATTTCGCCTTTAATCCTTCCAATCTTTTAATAAGATAATTGCCGACCTTACGGCAATTTTCCAACATGCCTTCTTCCAATACTGCCTTAATTGCCGCGATACCTGCCGCTGTTACAAGCGGATTCCCTCCGAATGTAGATGCATGGGTTCCCGGAACAAAACTCTTTGCCACCTCATCTGTTGCAAGCATTGCGCCTATGGCAACGCCGCCTGCCAGACCCTTTGCAAGTGTCATAATATCGGGTGTTACGTCATAATGCTCATAAGCAAATAACTTTCCCGTGCGTCCCATACCAACCTGAACCTCGTCAAATATGAGGAGCAAGCCTTTTCCCTTACAGAGCGCTTTTAACTCTTTCAGATAATTATCCGACGGAATATTTACCCCGCCCTCGCCCTGAATCGGTTCAACCATAACAGCAGCAGTCTGCGAAGTTATGGCATCTGCCACTGCGCCAACATTATCAAAAGGCACATAGATGAATTTCTCAAGCAATGGTTCAAATCCTTGCTGAAACTTCTTCTGGCCTGTTGCCGCAAGTGTTGCCATTGTCCTTCCATGAAAAGACTGTTCCATTGTAATTATCTGAAACTTGTCTTCATTCTTATCCTTAAAGTATTTCCTTATAAGCTTTATCGCAGCTTCGTTAGCCTCTGCGCCTGAGTTGCAGAAAAATGCCTTTTGGGCAAATGAGTTCTTGCAAAGGAGTTCAGCAAGCCTTGCCTGCGGCTCAATATAATAAAGATTAGATATATGGATGAGCCTCTCTGCCTGCTCCTGAATTGCCTTTACAACCTTTGGATGGCAGTGTCCGAGGTTGCACACGGCAATCCCTGCCACAAAGTCCAGATATTCCTTGCCGTCCACATCCCAGACCTTGCATCCCTTGCCTTTTGTAATGACAATAGGAAAACGATTGTAGGTATTTGTAATGTATTTGCCGGTTAGGTTTATGATTTCCTGCGTATTCACAACTATCCTCACGATTGAAAGTGTATAAAGATACCAAATCAAAACTTAAAATTCAAAAGAAAAAACTTGCTAATCTCTAAAAAGCTGTCCCTGTTGTTTCTTTGCAGAAATGAAACTTGTTTGTGCGATATAAAATATTTAAGCGCTATTTTTGGGTGAGTTAAAGCAATTTAAGGAATTGATCCACGGTAAGACCACTATTGCGGATAAGGGCGCGGAGGGTGCCAACTGACAGTTCTTTATGTTGCGGGATTGATAGATTAAACGGATGCCTTGTTTGACCATCACTAAGTGACTGCCGACTTGTCCCATAGATTCCCATCCGGCCTTTTGAAATGCCTTCACAGCATCTTTGCCGGATATATTGCCCAGCCTTCCCATGTCTACACTGCCACAACAATTTGCTGCTGAACAACCTTTTTAGGCAAGGCAGAGACGGCTTTCTGGTCTTCGGCCCATAACCAGGCTGTTATGGCCTCCTTGATGTTCTCAATGGCCTCTTCTTCATTCTTACCCTGAGAAACGCAGCCCGGAAGAGCCGGGCATTCCACAACAATCCATCCGTCCTCAGCATGCTCAAGGGTTACATGAAATATCATATTTACTCCTGATAAAATCGGTTTAAATACAACTTAACACCCTGAACCTTTACTGTCAAGCGTATTAACGAATGGTCTGTCTCATCTCACCACAGCCCGCATGATTTTTATAGCCAGCCGCAGGCTTTCCTCATCGGTTTCTTTTAAAAACTTGCTAATGGCCTCCAGCAGTTCCTTTATGTTCACCTCATGGCCAAAATCAAAAATCTCCCACATCTGCACTTCAAGGGCATGGGCAAGTTTGCTGATTTTATAGTTTTCTGATGTCTCTTAACCCTTCACACCTAAAGCCGCTTCTTTAATTATTTTTTATTGCATATTTATACAAATAAAGTCAATTTATTCAAGCAGTTATTCAGAATAGCGCATATCAAATAAGTTAGTTATTGTGGTATGACTATAAAAAATAATTTGACATTATATTTATAATCTATTAGGATGTAGCTAATCTTGTAACACGGGAGGCTACCATGACATTGAAAAAAGAAGAAGTAGTAGTTCCAGCCAATTTAAAGGAAGACTTAAAGGCAGTGTTCACAAAAAAACAACCAGTTGTGTACACGACATTTTGCATTAGCCAAAAAGCACACGATGCTATAAGAGAGCATGCGAAACTATCTGGCCTTAAGAACTCTGTAGTCTTTGATTTGTTATTAGCTGTTTTTAAGGTATGTGAAAAAAACCCTATCTCGTTGGTAACTGAAGAAAATAGAACCCTGATAAGAAAAACTTATGTTGTTGAAAAAAGGACACTACATAAGTTGGCAGAAATTGCCAAGGGCAAAAAAACATCTCGTGACAATATAATAGAACAGGCTGCTTTACAAATGAAGGCTCTTTTCCACAAATCTGAATCTGATAGGAAGGAAAAAGTTCAGAAAATATTTGATACGATATTAAATCCATTTTGGGATCAGGTATGTGACATAAAAGAAAAGTTGTGTGAAGAGTTGGGAGGAGATGATCCGATATGTAACCGGTTTGGGTTAATAGTGTCTGCAGTAGATGGTTTTATACAGGATATAGAAGCCTATCTTACTAAAGGAACACCTATAAATCCTGATTTTTAGTTTAACAAAACTAATTTTCTAATTATTTTATAAAAAAAGGAGGGTTAAGAAAATGAGTATAACTGCTCATGCGTTAGAACGGTGCAGGCAACGGGGAATACCAGAATATGTGTTGGGGATAATCAAAGATATAGGTGTTAAGGAAAAAAGATCATACGGGGCTACATTGTCAACAATTTGCAAGAAAGATTTAGACAAAATGATTCATGAACTTAAATCAATGGTTCAGCAGGTTGATAAACTAAAGAAGGTATCCGTAATAGTAGCAGAAGACAATGAGACTATAATTACAACCTATAGGAAGACTGAATAAGGAGGCCGTGGTTATGGATTCCAATCTTAATTATATCAGGCAACAGTTTCAAGGTTATGAAAATAATATGGCTAATGAAAAGGGCTATCATCATCTTGAAAATGCATTGGAAAGCGCAATGGAAGTAATAGAAAATGGCACTGATGGAAAGGAATGTCTTATAAGTTGTAATTGTATACAGACATACCTGAGGAAAACTATAAATAAGGCAAAAGAATTACTTTGCACTTCGCCGAATAGCGAGCAACTATGTGCTGTCTATACCTCTATGAAAAGTTTTATTGATTGCGGTTTTGATGACATACCAAAATATTTTTGCCAAATAAAAGGTAAAATACTTATACGATGGGTTGAAGCATCTATGAATGAGGGCGAACTATCAGAGATAAAACTTTATAGCTGTAAGAAGGAGATATACGAAGCACTCCTTGCATCAGGAGACCCAGCAGCCGTAGCCGTAGCATCAGAGGTAACTGGATATCCAATGGTTAAAGACTTCAATGATGTAAGACCATTAAGCAATGATGAGAAAGAAGAGTGGCTTGTTTACATGAAGAATAAAAGTTGATAAATCTATTTTTTTATCAGATATGTTTTAGAAAAAAAGTTTCTTGTAAAATGAAGGAAAAGGCATCAGATTTATTTTATAAATATTCATTCACATCCATTCAACCCTAACCTTATCCATCAGCTTCTTAAATTCCCTGTCTCCTGTAAGCAAAGGATAATCGTAAGCAATTCCCGGAATAGTTGACTTGATTCAATGGGAAAAACCAAGGATACTCCGGTTTTAATTTCAATCCCAATAGCCTGCAAAACTTCTTGCCGGCAGCAGACTCAAAATCACCTGCTTTCAGCAAACAGCAGTTCAGGGTCTAAATCCGCTCCGTTGTCCCATTCTACGGTATCAAAGCTTACGTGGACTGAATTAAAAAGCTTCTCGTCCTTCAATTCCCTGAAAATGCCGTTCTCAAGATAAGGTTTTGCATCAAATAGTTTTTCTGTACCGTTTTCAAAGGTAATGGCAAGCTTGAAATCCGATAAAGGGCGAACGTTTTTTACACCGACATACATACAAACACCTCCACACTTATTTGAGTGGTTCTATCTTAAAAGGCAACTCGCCTTTTGAAGCCAGCTCCCAGTCAGCGGTTAACTCATCTTTGTGAAGCTCCGCCCACGCCAAGACAAGTTTTGCCTGCTTTGCAGGCAGATTTCCGTCAATGATTTCACACGATGTTATATCCACTATTGCCTTATACTCCTGATAGTATGCATGAAAATGCGGCGGGTTGTGCTCAGCCTTTCCGCAATACATCCTGATAATGATTCCGTAAAACATACTTATAGTAGGCATATCTCGGATTCCTCTGAGTGTTCATTTAAAGATTATCAGCACAATGCTTTAGTTGTCAAGAATTTCGATGCCCCAAAATCCTAAGGGCTCAGAACGGCTCAGGAACGGTTCCCCCATTTTTTATTATCACATCCATTCAATCTTAACCTTACCCCGCAACTTCTTAAATAAATTCCTTGTCTGTTGTTATCGTTAACCCCCAGCCTTTTTGCCTCATCCTACTTTCACTTCCTCATGGCCTTTATTTCCTTAACTATTGTCTTAACATCTAACCCATTAAGCCAGTGTTCTCTTTCCTTGGTGTAATTTCCTATTCGCACTTCAAATTGAGGTATTGGATTCTATCCTTTTCTCTGTGCCTTTATTACCCTGTCTATCCCTGCAAGGTCTTTTTTGATATCTATCTGCTCAAAAACATTGTTCTGTTTTATTAACTTTTTTATCTCCTCTGCCTGGCCGTAACCCATCTCAAGCATGAGATAACCGCCTTTTGCAAGATATGCCGGCGACTCAGCGATAATCCTTCGGTAGAAATCAAGGCCGTCATCTCCGCCGTAAAGCGCCCCGGCCGGTTCATACTGAGATATCTCCGGCTCTATCTTCTTCATCTCATCCTTTGAAATATAAGGCGGATTGGAAACAATTATATCGGCTTTTATATTCAGGCCGTTCAACGGTTCAAACATGTTGCCTTGTAAAAAGGTTATTCTGCCGGCAACATCATGTCTTTCAGCATTCTCCATTGCCACGTCCAGAGCCCTTTCCGATATATCAATTGCATATACTTTGCAACCCGGAATCTCCTTTGCAAGGGAGATAGCTATACAGCCGCTGCCGGTGCAGAGGTCTAAAATGAGCGGTGAGTGGTTTCTAATATTTTTACTGACCACTGGCCACTGTTCACTGGTCACTGTCTTTATCGCTTCTTCCACCAAAATTTCAGTCTCAGGCCTTGGTATCAGAACATCCCTTGTAACCTTAAATCCAAGTCCCCAAAATTCCTGCTCGCCGATTATATATTGGGACGGCTCTCTTTTTATCCTCCGCTCAACAAAACCAATAAATTCTTGCAAGACATAATCAGAAAGATGGTTCTCATGATTTAAATAAAGCTCCGTCCTTTTGCAGTCAAGCGCATGAGCAAGGAGATACTCGGTCTCTATCTTTGCATCAGGAACATTATAGCCTGCAAGATATTCTTCTGCCCATAATAGGGTTTCACTTATTGTCCAGATTTTCTCAGCAGCACATGCCATATCTTTCTCCTGCTTACTTCTTACTTACTACCCGCATAATCTCCGTCCCGATCCCTGCGTCTGTAAACACCTCCAGCAAAACCGCATGTTCAACACGGCCGTCTACTATGTGGGCTTTGTATACCCCGCCTTTTAAGGCGTCCAAACAGCATTCCAGCTTTGGAATCATGCCTCCTGAGGCCGCGCCTGATTTTATAAGCTTCTTTGCATGGGTAGTATCCATTGCTGATATAAGTTTTTTATTTTTATCAAAAACTCCCTGCACATCCGTCAGAAGTATCAGTTTCTCCGCCTTCAGCGCAGCAGCTATCTTTCCGGCCACATTGTCCGCATTTATGTTGTATGTCTTACCATCATCGCCAACACCAACAGGGGCTATGACAGGTATAAATTTATCGCGGTCAAGTGTTTCTATAACTTTTGGATTGACTGATTTAACCTCGCCTACCATACCCATGTCTTCACCCTTATTCTTTAACTTACTTGCCTTTATGAGTCCGCCATCCTTGCCGCTGAGCCCCACCGCCTTTCCGCCGAAATGATTGATAAGCCCCACTATCTCTTTATTAACCTTGCCGACAAGAACCATCTCCACAACATCCATGGTCTCTTCATCGGTAATCCGTATCCCTTTTACAAACCTGGATTCTTTGCCGAGTTTTTTCAAAAACTCGCCAATCTGCGGCCCGCCGCCATGCACAATGACAGGATTGAGGCCAACATACTTCATGAGTATTATATCCCTGGCAAAGCTCTGTTTGAGCCTCTCCTCCACCATTGCATGACCGCCGTATTTTATGACAATGGTCTTGCCGTAAAACTGCCGGATATACGGCAATGACTCAAGAAGCGTTTCTATTTTTTGGATGTATCTTTGCATTTTACAAAATATATCTGCTCAAATCCTCGTCTTTTATAATATCAGAGAGCCTGTCCTTAACATACTTCGCATCAATTGCAATCTCTTTTTCCTTTTCTGCTGCAACTATGTCCGGCGCATCAAAGGAGATGTTGTCTAAAATCCTTTCCATGATGGTGTGCAGGCGCCGCGCCCCGATATTTTCCATCCTGTCATTTACGACAGTCGCCATCTCCGAAATCTCCGCAATCGCATCTTCTGTAAATTTGAGCTTTATCCCCTCCGTCTCCATAAGCGCGGTGTATTGTTTTGTGAGGGCATTTTCAGGCTCCTGCAATATCCTGATAAAATCGTCTTTGCCAAGGGATTTAAGCTCAACGCGGATAGGAAATCTCCCCTGAAACTCAGGTATCAGATCGGACGGTTTTGCCACATGAAATGCGCCGGATGCGATAAAGAGGATATGGTCTGTCTTTACCATGCCGTATTTTGTGTTGACCGTCGAACCCTCAACAATCGGCAGCAAATCCCTCTGCACCCCTTCTCTGGAAACATCCGGACCGTGCCCCGATTCTCTGCCTGCGATCTTGTCTATCTCATCTATAAACACAATGCCCGACTGCTCAACCCTTTCTATGGCCTGCTTTACCACCTTATCCATATCAATGAGCCTCTGCGCCTCTTCCTGATTCAAAATCTTCACGGCCTCAGGTATCTTCACGCTCCGCCTCCTGGTCTTTTTAGGAAACATATTTGCAAACATATCTTTTATATTCAAATCCATCTCTTCCATACCGCTTGTGGAAAATATTTCTACAACAGGCATCTTCTGCTCTATTGTTTCTATCTCAACGACACGGTCATCCAATTTACCTTCTTTTAAGAGGGCGCGGAGTTTTTCTCTTGTGCTTTTTTGCAGTTCCCTCTCCTGCATAATCCTCTGCGGATCTTGCTGCGGCCCGACTGATGTTACCGGCGGCAGAAGCAGGTCCAAAAGCCTCTCCTCAGCCATTTCAGAGGCCTTTTCCCGAACCTTTATCCGCTCCTCATCTTTGGCCATTTTAACGGCAAGGTCGGTCAAATCACGGATGATGCTCTCCACATCCCGGCCCACATAGCCCACTTCGGTAAATTTACTCGCCTCAACTTTTATAAACGGCGCCTGTGAAAGTTTGGCAAGCCTTCGGGATATTTCCGTCTTGCCCACGCCGGTCGGCCCGATCATAATAATATTTTTTGGCGCAATCTCGTCCCTCAGTTCAGGCGGCACCTGCTGCCTGCGCCAGCGGTTTCTGAGGGCAATGGCAACCGCCCTCTTTGCCTCCTTTTGACCGATGATGTATTTATCAAGCTCTGCTACGATTTCCCTTGGTGTGAATGTTTTCATTTCTTACAATTCCTCTACCGTTATATTTTCATTCGTATATATGCATATCTCCGCTGCAATCTTCATCGCCTCTGTTGCAATCGTTTTTGCGTCAAGGTTTGAATGTTGAAGCAATGCCCTTGCCGCAGAAAGGGCGAACGGGCCGCCGGAGCCGATTGCCGCCGCGCCGCCTTCCGGCTCTATCACATCGCCGCTGCCGGACAAAATCAGGGAATGTTCCTTATCAACAACTATGAGCAGCGCCTCCAGCCTTCGGAGTATCTTGTCGGTGCGCCAATCCTTTGCAAGTTCAACAGCAGCCCGCTGGAGATTGCCGCGATACTTTTCCAGCTTTGACTCAAACTTTTCAAAAAGGGTAAAGGCATCTGCGGTAGAGCCCGCAAAACCCGCAAGCACCTTGCCGTCGCCCATTCGCCTTACCTTGACAGCGCCCTTCTTCATCACAGTATTTCCGAGCGTAACCTGACCGTCGCCTGCAATGGCAACCTTGCCATCCCTTCTTACCGCTAATATTGTTGTTCCGTGAAACATATAGTCGCTGCGCTCCATTGAAAAATGCAAAGTTCAAAATGCAAAATTAAGGTTATTTTTATAATTTGCAATTTGCGTTTTGCAACTTGCAATTATTTCTTCTTTGCCCTCGGATGCGCCTTATCATATACCTCCAAAAGCCTCTGAACACTCACCTTTGTATACTTCTGTGTTGTTGACAGGCTAGCATGTCCGAGCATCTCCTGTATTGTCCGCAAATCCGCTCCTGCATCTAAAAGATGGGTTGCAAATGTATGCCTGAGCGAATGGGGTGTGGGATCTTTTGAAACACCGCCTCTCCCGGCAGCGTCCTTCACAAGCCTCTGCACAGCCCTTGGATAAATCCTCTCCCCCCTTGCGCCTAAAAATACCGCCTCGGGATTTTTAGCAAAAGGGAGTTGTTTCCTTTCTTCAAGATATGCCTTCAACGCATCCTGAGCCATGCTTCCGAGCATAGCGAGCCTTTCTTTATTGCCCTTCCCCAGCGCCCTTATTATCCCTTGATTAAGGTCAACATCTCTCATGTTGAGCCCTGCGAGTTCGCTGACCCTTATACCGGATGAATACAAAACTTCAAGTATTGCCCTATCCCTTAATGTTGTGATCAGTGAATTCTTTTTTAACCCCTGCTTACTGCCTGCAGGGGCAGGCTCTTGACTTATATCCGCCTCCACAAGCCCCTTTACCTCATCAACTGTCAAAACAGTCGGAAGATACTTTTCTATTTTAGGATAAGAGATAAACTCCGCAGGGTTTTTCGATAAAAACCCCTTCCTGACCAGAAATCTGAAAAATGCCTTTATGGATGCAAGTTTTCTCGCAATGGATGCCTTTTTATGGTCTTTATAAAGATTGCCTAAAAAAAACCTTATCGCCTTTTCATCTATCCTGCCCGCATCAACCTCTCCTTCAGCAAGACAAAGCGCGTTATCTTTTAAAAAACATTCTAATTGCGTTATATCTCTTAAATAATTCTCTATCGTATAATGTGACGCATTTTTTTCTATTGAGAGGTATTTGTCAAATTCCTTTTTATACCTATCCATACAGAAGTTGTTCTTATCACATAGAAGAAATAAAATCTACAGAAGATACTCGCACTCAGGAGACTGCCCCTACCATATCCGCCTTACCTTATAATATTCGCAAACCGCCGCCACCTTACCCAATGTTCTATGCCGTCCCATGACCAATAGATAATAAACGCCTTTCCCTTTATCTCATTAAGATTAACACTCCCCCAATAGCGGCTGTCAAAGCTCCTGTCGCGGTTATCTCCCATTGCAAACACTGAATCTTTTGGAACTGTATAGGGGCCAAAATTATCCCTCGGATCATGTCCGGGTGGATATATAGACGGGTCAATATTAACCCCACGGTTATTTTCAAGCGGCCTGCCATTTACAAAAACCTTTTTATCCTTTACCTCAACAACATTCCCTTCCACAGCAACAACCCTCTTTATAAAATCCTTGCAGTCATCCATAAAGAACTGCCAGACATCTCTTCTCTCCACAGTATTTTCAATTCTTTTCATAATTATGCTTGAAAAACTTTTGCAATACTCCGGGTTGCTGGGAAATTCAAAGACAATCACATCGCCCTGCTGCGGTTTTTTGAACGAAAAAATCTTACTGTCAGTAAAGGGCAATGATACGCCATAAATAAACTTATTTACAAGCAGGTGGTCGCCGACTAAAAGCGTCGGCTCCATAGAGCTTGACGGAATCTTAAAGGCCTGGACAACAAATGTCCTTATGAATAGAGCCAGAACCAGCGCAATAACTATGGCCTCAATGGTCTCCCGTATTACTTTCTTTTTTTGCATGTATGGTCTCCTTTTTCCTTTTATGATCTGAATTACCCCACCCTCACCCCAACCCTCTCCCTGAGGGAGAGGGAGTTAAAGTGTGCAAGCTCTCCCTGAGGGAGAGGGAGCATTTGTTCTAAATGCAAATCTTCCCTCCCCTTCAAGGGTAGGGACAGGGTGGGGATGGGGTATAACCATGACACTATTTATGCCGCTGTGTATAGTTTACTCTCCTATCTTCAGCACCGCCAAGAACGCCTCCTGCGGTATCTCTACATTCCCAACCTGCTTCATCCTCTTCTTTCCCTCTTTCTGTTTTTCCAAAAGCTTTCTCTTTCTGCTAATATCGCCGCCGTAACACTTGGCAGTAACATTTTTTCTGATCGCCTTTACCGTTTCTCTGGCAATAATCTTGCTTCCTATCGCCGCCTGAATTATAATCTCAAACATCTGCCGGTGGATAAGTCCCTTCATCTTCTCCGCCAGTTCCTTGCCGCGGTAATATGCCCTCTCCCTCGGAACTATGATAGACAGCGCATCCACAGGTTCGCCGTTCAGCAGAATATCCATCTTCACAAGGTCAGCCTCCCGGTAATCAAGATATTCATAATCCATTGACGCATAACCCTTGCTTACGGTCTTGAGCCTGTCATAAAAATCCAGCACCACTTCGTTTAATGGAATCTCATATTCCACCATAACCCTTGTGGGAGTAATATATTTTATGGTCTTCTGGATGCCGCGCCGCAACTCGCATAGCCCGATGATAGCGCCGAGATATTCGTTGGGCAAATGTATAGTAGCCAGGATATACGGCTCTTCAATCCTTTCTATACATTGAACTGACGGAAGTTTGGTTGGCGTATCAATAAATACAACCTCATTGCCGGTCTTTGTAATCTTGTAGACAACTGTCGGCGCTGTTGTTATAAGGTTTAAACCGTACTCCCTTTCAAGCCTCTCCTGAATAATCTCCATGTGAAGCAGGCCTAAAAACCCGCACCTGAAGCCGAAACCGAGGGCGAGCGATGTTTCAGGTTCGTATGTAAAAGATGCGTCATTGAGCTTTAATTTTTCCATGGCCTCTTTGAGCGATTCATATTCTGAAGAATCCACAGGATAGAGACCTGAAAAGACCATGGGCTTGACTGTCTTAAATCCGGGCAGCGGATTATTCGTCGGGTGTGCGGCATCGGTTACGGTATCGCCTATCTTTGTCTCGCCGACTTCTTTTATCCCTGCTATTACAAACCCTACCTCACCCGGAGAAAGTTCTTTTATTTCAACCGGATTGGGGGCAAAGACCCCAACCTTATCCACCTCAAATACCTTGCCGGTTGAAACAAATTTTATCTTAACGCCCTTTTTTATTACGCCGTCAAAGACCCTTGCCAGGACCACAACACCGAGATATGTATCATACCAACTGTCAAATATCAGGGCCTTTAAGGGTTTATTAATATCACCCTGGGGCGCCGGTATCTTTTTAACTATTGCCTCAAGAATCTCTTTTATGCCTATCCCCTCTTTTGCGCTGGCAAGAATTGCGTCAGATGCGTCAATGCCTGCCACATCCTCAATCTCCTGTTTAATCCTCTCAGGCTCGGCAGCGGGCAGATCAATCTTATTCAATACCGGAAAAACCTCCAGCCCCACATCCATCGCAGTATAGAGATGCGCAAGGGTCTGGGCCTCAACACCCTGGGATGCATCCACAACAAGCACTGCGCCTTCACACGCCGCAAGACTTCTGGAAACCTCGTAACTGAAATCAACATGACCGGGGGTATCTATAAGATTCAGGATATACTCTTTGCCGGAAAGCGCCGTGTATTTGAGCCGTGCGGTCTGGGCCTTGATGGTAATGCCACGTTCCCTTTCCAGTTCCATCTTGTCAAGAAACTGATCTTTTTTTTCTCTTGCAGTTATAGCGCCGGTAAACTCTAAAAGCCTGTCGGATAAAGTTGATTTGCCGTGGTCTATATGGGCTATAATGGAAAAATTTCTAATGTTTTCTATCTTCATAAGATGACTTTGAGTTTAGTTTTTTATTATAATCAATTTTTAGAGATATTGTCAAAATGAAAAGAAAGGGGGTAATGATAAAAATGATTGTTTTTGTCAGGCAAGACAGTATCAAACTGCGGCAAGCGGTTTGGCAACTCAGGAGATAGTCAACTACGCGCAACAGACCTTGTTTTTTCCCGCTTGTTTTGCCTTATACAGCGCCTCATCGGCCTTTTGAATAAGCCCTTCTTTATTGGACGCATCGTCCGGAAAGGATGCTATTCCCATGCTTATGGTAACAGAGACGGGTATCGCTTTATTTACCTCAGGTCTGCAAAACTTTTCCACATCCTTGCGTATCCTCTCCGCCAGAATGAAAGCGTTCTGTTTATTGTTTTCAGGAGATACAATGATGAATTCTTCTCCGCCGTACCGCGCAACCGTGTCTGTGTTTCTCGCATTTTTTTTAAATATTTCCGACATGAAAGAAAGGAGAAAATTTCCCTGCTGGTGGCCGTGGGCATCATTGAATTTTTTAAAATTATCAATATCTATAATAATGAGGGACAATGGATTGCCGTATCTCGCTGCCCGGTGAACCTCGTTGGAGAGGGTATTGGAAAAATACCGGTAATTGTAAAGCTGCGTCAATTCGTCTGTAATGGAAAGAGATTCCACCCTCTCCAGAATGTGCATCTTTTCTATGGCAATGGTGGCCTGAGTGGCAAGGAGATTTAAGATGGCAATCTCCCTGTGCTTAAATTCTCTCGGTTGATAATCGTCAAGATAGAGGATACCAAGTATCTTATTATGAATCTTTAAAGGCGCAGCGATAAGAGATTTGACGCCTTCCTCAATGAGAATGGGGTTGATATTCTTTGGGTCTATTTTTGAGATATCCGGGATGATGGTAGGGGTATTGCTGTTTAATATATTGGCGGTAAAGCCGTTTTTTCTCAGAGGCCATACCGAAGACCTGCATATAAAATTCTGGCTGAACCCCTTTGCCATAACCATCTTCAACATGGAGCTCTTTTCATCAAAGATGGCAATGCTTCCGGCCGGTATTCCGCTTAAGTCTATTGCGCTGTTAAGTATTATATCAAAGATCCTCTGAGACCTTTCCGCAGACGCCAGTTCAATGCCGATTTTATAAAGCGCCTCGTACTCTTTAAGGCTTGTCTTCAATTCTTCCACCATTCTCCGTCTTTCCGTTACCAGATCCCATACAATCCTTGAACAGGCGCCGCCCAGAATCTCTATATGCGCAGGAAGATTGTTTCTTAAAAAATCGGATACCTCTTCTTTATTTCTTGTTACGTCAATGACCACATCAAAATCCTTTTTTCCTATGGAGCCTTCCAAGTCAGTGGATACAGGTATGCCCAAATTCTCCGCCATCTGCATGGCAGGCGCATTTTTATCCTTGTCAACCAACCCGACTATCTTTATGTCATGATTTTCCAAAAGGATGGGGAGTATTGCAGAGCCGCCTCTCCCGCCGCCTATAATGATAACCCTTGTCCTTGCCAAACCGCTCTCCTCCGCTAATCCCGCATGATCGGGACTGTATATTGTAAGAATGTTTTATTATACATCATCTGCGATTATCAATGCAAAAACTTTTGGTTGCCAAAAAGGGTGGCTAACGATTCGTGAAGAAGATCCCCTGCCGGTTATCGGGAGGCAGGTTGGTTATAAGCTGCCGGTTTCTTTGAATATAGAGTTTTGATGGGGTATCATACGGTTCCAAATCTATGACAGCATTGAGGGGAAAATTCTTCTATTTATTCAGGGTGAGGTCCACCCTCTTTATTAGGTTCGACTCCCAATGAAATCCCCCGAGGATATATCCGAGCAGCGAAAAATTCGTAGTGGGGTCAAAGGGAAGTTTCCACCAGATATTAACCCCGATATCCTCCTGAGGCTTTTGTTGCTGGTTATGGTTATGGCTGTTATCGTGAGCCATTTGAGTCTCCTTACTAGAAAATGTTATTGCATTTCCTGGGTTACATTAAAAGAGGTTTTACAGCCTTTATCGCCAGATCGATAAATGGCGTGGGATATATCCCCAAAAATACCGTCCCGAAAGCGGTCAGGAAGAGTACTACATTATACAATACCCCCGGTTCCGGCAGGGCATTCTCGTTCTCAGGCTCCTTCATGTACATATAGAATATTACCTTGGCGTAGAAGAACAGTGATATGGCCGTGCTCACCACCCCTATTGCCGCAAGCCAGTAGTAACGCGCGTCGATAGCTGCCGAGAATACGAAGAACTTCGCCACGAAACCCCCTGTAGGCGGTATCCCTGCAAGGGACAGCAGGAATAGCGCCATAAGGAAGGACAATACCGGCCTTGTGGCGGCAAGCCCCCTGTAGTCGCTTATGTTCTCGCCGATCCTATCGTTCCTGAATAGCGTCACTATCGCGAACGCCCCCATGTTCATGAACACGTAGACAAGGAGGTAGTAGATCACGCTGGCTGCCCCTAACTCGTTATATACAAGGAGCCCTATCATTATTATCCCGGCGTGCGCGATAGAGGAATACGCCAGCATCCTTACGATGTTTTTCTGCGCGATGGCCACTACGCTCCCAAATATCATGGTAGCCGCGGAAAGCATCCAAAGTATCTCCGCCCACTGCGCATGGAAAGCCGGGAACGTCACTATAAAGACGCGTAGAAACCCCGCGAATGACGCCGCCTTCGACCCTATGGAAAGCAACGCGGTTACCGGCGTAGGTGCGCCCTCATAGACATCGGGCGTCCACACATGGAACGGAAACGCCGCCACCTTGAACCCGAACCCGACGGTTATAAGAACTATCCCAAGCACGAGGAATGGGTTCTGGAAACTGCCCAGCTGTCTTGCTATCTCAACGAGATTTGTTGACCCGCTCGCCCCGTATGTGAAGGAAATGCCGTAAAGGAGTATCCCTGATGAGAGCGCGCCGAGGACAAAATATTTAAGTCCGCCCTCCACGGATCTCGAGGACGTTATATTGTAGGCAACGAGTATGTAGAACGACATCGCCATGAGCTCAAGCCCGACATAGAGGCTCACCAGATCGTTGGCCGAGGCCATGACCATCATGCCTACGGTAGCGAAAAGGATAATATGATAGTACTCGCCTCTCCTTATATTCATCTTTTTTAGATAATCCATCGATATCAGGATCGTGAATATCGCGGAGATGATGAATATGACATTAAAATAGGCCGCTAACCCGTCCGCCATGACCATCCCGCCGAAGGACGGGGCCGTCTCTATCGTCTTTGCGGAGACAAAAAGGATTACTATAAGCCCTATTATGCTCACATACCCAAGGATGGATTTCTCCCCGCGGATAAAAAGATCAAGTACGAGCACCAGCAGCGCAAGCCCGGTTAAAAGGATCTGCGGCATTATGGATGTGAAACTTATATTAAGGCTCTCTATCGGAATCATCTTCCTGTCCTTTCGCCGGCAGGCTCAAACATGGTCGCAGCGTTAGCGGGGACTTCGCCGTTCCCCTTCTTGTAATTGACCTCGACCTGCTTTACGAGGTTATTTAGCGACGCATCCATTACCCTTAGGAACGGCCTCGGGAAAAGCCCTATCCAGAAGACCATTATAAGCAGAGGGAGCGCCACTATTATCTCCCTGAAACTCAAATCCAGAAGCGGCCCCTTCCCGCCGTAATAGTAGTTCCCGAGGAAGACCCTCTGGAAGAGCCACAGGAGATAGACCACACCGAACAGCACCCCCATTACCACAAGAACCGCATAATACCAGTTCGCCTTGAATGCCCCGAGGAGCACAAACAGCTCTCCTATAAAACCGTTCGTGCCAGGCATGCCCATCGATGACAGGACGATGATCAGGAAGAAGGCGCCGTAAACAGGAAGTTCCTTAAACAACCCCGTGTAGTCCCCTATCATGCGGGTATGCGTCCTCTCGTAGATCATCCCGACCAGAAGGAAGAGCGCGCCGGTCGAGATCCCGTGGTTTATCATCTGAAGGAGCCCGCCCTTGAGCCCCTCAATATTGAATACGAAAATACCGAGCATCACGAAGCCCATATGGCTTACGCTCGAATACGCTATAAGTTTTTTGATATCCTTTTGCGCGATAGTTACAAGCGCCCCGTAAAGTATGGCGAATATCGCAATCCCGGCCATAACAGGCCCGAGCTGAATGGAGGCATTCGGCAAGAGAGGCAGGCTGAACCTCACAAAGCCGTACGCGCCGAGCTTCAAAAGCACCGCCGCAAGGACTATGCTTCCCGCCGTAGGCGCATCCGTATGAGCGTCCGGGAGCCATGTATGGAACGGGAACATCGGCACCTTCACGGCAAACCCTAGGAAGAATGTTATGAATACCCAGAGCTGTATCGCGGGGGCAACCATAGTCTGCGATAAGATTGTAGAGTCGAACGTGTAAACGCCGGTCAATTTAGCGTGAAAGAAGTAAAGCGCAAGGATGCCGAGGAGCATAAATAGGCTGCCCACGAAGGTGAAGAGGAAGAACTTTATGGCGGAGTAGAGTTTCCTGTCCCCTCCCCAGATACCTATTATAAAGACCATTGGTATCAGGACAGCCTCCCAGAATATATAGAAGAGGAACATATCCATGGCCATAAAGACCCCGAGCGAGAACGTCTCCGTAAGAAGGAACATGGCCATGTAGCCCTTAAGCTTCTTTGTTATATCTGTCCACGAGGCAATGACGCATATAAACGTTATCAACGTCGTAAGAAGGACAAGAAGGAGGCTTATCCCGTCGACCCCGAGGTAATAGCTGATCCCGAACCTCTTTATCCAGACGGTCTTCTCCACCCACTGCAGCCCCGGGTTATTGATGTCGAATGTAAAAGGCAGGTAAAGCGAAAGGAGGAACTCAACGAATGCAAACCCGAGTGCGACCCACTTGATGAGGATATCCCATTCCTTCTTAAGGAAAAGGACGATAAAGAGCGCCCCCACAGCCGGCAGGAATATTAACGTTGAGAGTATCGGGAACCCCCCTATGATCTCGGGTCCGGTCATTTGCTTTCTCCTTCTGCCTTCACGAGATTGAGATCTCCTGAGGGTATAGAGACATGGCCTTCGGCAGCTGGCTGGGACTGATTTTTAACTTTGTTCTTCTTTACCATCTCAACGATATGCGCGGTTGAGGCCGAGGTAAGCTTAAAGAAGTGCTGCGGGTAAACGCCCATCCAGAGTATCAATATTATTATGGGCAAAAGGGTCAGGAACTCCCTTGCGTTCAAGTCCTTAAGCTCGACGTTCTCCTGGTGCGTGATCTTGCCGAATATGACCCTCTGGAACATCCATAGCATGTAGGCCGCGCCGAGTATGACGCCGGTCGCCGCAAGGACTGCTGCAACCATACTCGCCTTAAACAACCCTATCAAGATAAGTATCTCGCCGATGAACCCATTCGTGCCAGGAAGCCCGATGGAAGAAAAGACTATTATCATGACGAACGCGGCGTAAAGAGGCATTACCTTGGCTATCCCGCCGAAGTCGTCTATAAGGCGGGTATGTCTGCGCTCGTAGATCATTCCTATTATAAGGAAGAGCCCTCCGGTAGAGACGCCGTGGTTTATCATCTGGATGACCCCGCCGTCTATGCCCTGCTGGTTCATGGCGAATATACCCGCCATAACGGCTCCTAAATGGCTTACGCTTGAATATGCGACGAGCTTTTTTATATCGTTCTGCGCCATCGCAAGGAATGCCCCGTAGATTATCCCGATTACCGAGAGTATCAATATGTAAGGGGTAAAGGCAAGGCTCGCATCGCCTAATAGAGGCAGGTTGAACCTTAAAAACCCGTAGGTGCCCATCTTAAGGAGCACACCCGCGAGGATGACGCTGCCAGCGGTCGGGGCCTCGACGTGCGCGTCCGGGAGCCATGTATGGAACGGGAATACCGGCACTTTTATGGCAAAGCTTAAGAAGAACGCTATAAAGACCCACCACTGGAGGTTATAGGGATAGGTCACTTCATACAATTTAAGAAGGTTGAAGGTGTACTCGCCTGTTGCGCTGCCGTGGGCGTAATATAGCGCGAGTATTCCCACAAGCATAAAGAGGGACCCAAACAACGTATAGAGGAAGAACTTCATATTGGCGTAAAGCTTCCGTGCCCCGCCCCATATGCCTATGAGGAAGAACATCGGCACAAGCCCTACCTCCCAGAAAAGGAAGAACAGTATCATATCGAGGGAGACGAAGACCCCTATCATCCCGGTCTCCAGGATGAGGATGTGTATCATGTACTCTTTTACCCGCTCCTCTATCGCGCTCCATGAGATGAGCACGCTTATGATGCCAAATAATGTCGTAAGGAGTATAAGGACAAGGCTTATCCCGTCCATCCCGAGGAAGTACTCGGCCCCGATGCCAGGTATCCACGCCGCCTTCTCCACGAACTGCATCTTGTAGGTAGTGGTGTCGAAGTAGAATAGGAGGATGATAGATATAAGGAACTCCACCATAGTGATCCCGAGGACGGCGAACCTTATCGCGTCCTTACTCTCCTTGGGGATGAAAACGAGTATCACCGCCCCCAGTATGGGCAGGAGTATAAGTATGGTCAATATCGGAAAATGCAGCGCGTTTTCTATCATATTTATTCCTTAGCCCAAAAGCACCCTTACGAGCACTATGAGAACGCCGAGCACGAATATAAAGGCGTAGTTCTGCAGATACCCTGTCTGGAGCTTCCTCCAGATGGAGCTGTTGAAATTCACAAGGGTAGCTATGGAGTTCACGATCCCGTCGACTATGTATATATCAAACTTATGCGAAGCCCACGATAATAACCTCGTTATCCATGCGACGTTATTGACTATCCCGTCTATAATCCCGAGGTCGAACGACAGGCACCAGCCGCAGAACCTCTTTATGGGGTTCACTATTACGGCGTCGTATATCTCATCGACGTAGTATTTGTTGTAGAGGAGCTTATGTATCCCGCTAAAGTTCCCGGCCATGTTCTCCGCTGTCCAGAACGAAGGGGAGAACGACCTTAAAGGCGCGTAGTACATCAAGGCCGCAAGGAATATCCCGAGGGCCCCTGCCCCGACTGATACGCCCATAAGTATGAACTCAAGGCTGCCGTGCCCAGCCTCAGCCGCGCCGGCTGTGCCGTGCGAGGCATGCCCTATCGCAGGGCTCAAGAAGCTATGGAGCTTCGAGCCTCCCTCGAAGAATGGTATGCCCACCACCCCGCCGACTATCGCGAGGAAGGCAAGCACAATAAGAGGTATCGTCATTACCGGGGGCGACTCATGTATATGGTGCTTCGTATGCTCATCAGCCCTGCACTCTCCGCTGAATGTCAGGAAGACCTGCCTGAACATGTAGAACGCCGTAAGGAACGCCGTAAAGAGCCCGACCGCCCATATAATAAGGTGCCCTCTTGAGAAGGCCTCCCAGAGTATCTCATCCTTTGACCAAAAACCGCTTAAAGGCGGTATCCCCGCTATGGCGAGAGCGCCTATGGTGAATGTTATCGAAGTGGTTTTAAGGTGGCGGTGCAGCCCGCCCATCTTCTTCATGTCCTGCTCGCCGGACATGGCGTGTATAACGCTGCCGGAGCCTAAGAAGAGTAGACCTTTAAAGAAGGCGTGGGTCATGAGGTGGAATACCCCTGCCACGTACGCGCCCAAGCCGACAGCGGCGAACATGTACCCAAGCTGGCTTACCGTCGAGTATGCAAGCACCTTCTTTATATCGTTCTGCACAAGGCCGATGGTAGCGGCGAATAGGGCCGTAAATATCCCTATGACCGCCACGACATGGCCTACTTCAGGCGCCATCGAATAAAGCGCGCTATTCCTCGCCACCATATATACGCCAGCTGTCACCATCGTCGCGGCGTGTATGAGGGCGCTGACTGGCGTGGGGCCTTCCATCGCGTCGGGGAGCCAGACATACAGAGGGAACTGGGCTGACTTTCCGATAGCCCCGACGAACAGGAGAGCCGCAATCGTCGCCACTATCCTCGGGTCGAGCTCGTGGAGACTGGCGAACACTACCTTGTAATCAAGCGAATTGACCCCATGGCCGGACAGAGTCCAGAATAAAAGAAATAGGCCGAGTATGAAGCCGAAGTCCCCGATCCTGTTCACCACGAAAGCCTTTTTCCCGGCGTCGCTCGCTGATTTCTTCTCATACCAGAAGCCTATAAGCAGGTACGAGCACAAGCCCACGCCCTCCCATCCGAGGAACATGATAAGGTAGTTCGACCCCAGTACCAGCATGAGCATAAAAAAGACAAAGAGGTTTAGATAGGAGAAATACCTCCAGTAGCTCTTGTCGTGGTGCATGTAGCCGACTGAATATATGTGTATTAGAAAGCCCACTCCCGTAACTACGAGGGACATCAGGGTGGAGAGCGGGTCAACGAGGAAGGAGACGTCTATATGGAACGAGCCGCTCGTTATCCAGTTGAATACGTTCACCTCGACCGAACGCGCCCCTTCCGGCAGCGCTATCAGGCTGAAGAATATGGATACCGAGATGAGGAAAGAGACGGCCATCGAGAGGCAGGCAACAAACCCTACAGCCTTCTTCCCGATCCTGCCCCCCACTACGCCGTTTATTATGGCGCCTATGAGCGGAAGCAAAGGTATAAGCCAGACCTGTTGTATCATCCTATCCCCTCATCTCGTCGAGTTCGTCGACATAGACCGTCTGCCTTCTTCTGTATACGGCAACGAGTATCGCAAGCCCTATCGCGACCTCGGCAGCGGCGATGGTTATATTGAACACCACAAAGACTGTCCCTGTAATCGTTTGCAGATAATACGAGAACGCGGCGAAGCTTATGTTTACAGAGTTGAATATAAGCTCAAGCGACATCAATACAATAATGATATTGCGCCTGAGCAAAACCCCGGCAATGCCTATGAGGAAGAGTATGAAGCTTAAGATTAAAAAGTGATAGAGTGTCAGCATTATATATCTTCCGGTTTGTTTCTGTCTGCGCCCCTGCCCACGAAAGGCGCTTCTGTGCCTTTCGTCCTCATTACCAGCACAACGGCGCCGATCAGCGCTATAAGGAGAATGAGAGAGACTATCTCGAACGGGAATACGAACTTCGTGTATATTAAGCGGCCTATGACCTCGGTATTCTTGGCAAGGACCGCCTCGTTATATATGCCGCGAGGCACGGTCAATTTGCCCGAGAACATGAGAAAGCCCATTAGCACAAAGAGCGCCGCCACTATCACGAGGGCGGAAACGCTCTGGCTGTGCATGTGCTCCTTGAACGTCTCTTTTCTGATATCAAGTACCAATACCACGAAAAGGAACAGCACCATTACCGCGCCCACATATATAAATACCTGCACCGCCGCGAGGAAAGGCGCCCTTAAAAGGATGAATATCGCCGCCACCTGCAGGAAACAAACCATAAGGAAGAAGGCGCTGTGAACAGGGTTTCTAATAGAGACAACCGCTATCGCAGATGACACAGCCAGTATTGCGAATATGTAGAAAAAGATTAGTTCCATAGTTGTTACCAGCGCCAGTTTCTTTTACCTACCACCATCTCTTCTTTTTTGTTAAATCGGCCGTAACCTTAAGCCCCTCTTTAGTCTTCTCAAGCATGGCCTTTACCACATAACCGCCCTCAAGTTCCTGAGGCATTTCCCTTGGCTCAAGAAGCCTTTCCTTTACGGCAAGGGCGCAATCAAGAGAAAAACACGCAAGCTCATAATCCCGCCCCATCCTGATTGCGGTTGTAGGACAGGCATCTTCGCAAAAGCCGCAGAACATGCACCGGACAAGGTTTATCTCATAAACCTTTGCAATCCTGTCAGATATGCCGATGCCTGTATTGTCTTCCATTGGAATAACTGTAATGCACTTTGTGGGGCACGCCTTTGCGCAAAGCTCACACGCAACACAGAGCTCCCTTCCCTGCGCGTCCCTGTTCAATGTATGAAGGCCCCTGAACCTCTGATAAGGCAGCCATTTCTCCTCATCAGGATAACGCATGGTAATACTCTTTGATGCATTATATTTAAGGGTCAGGGAAAGCCCCTTTATAAAATCTATAAAAAATATGTTTTTGAAAATGCTCATAGTAGAAATAATCCTGTAATCAATATATTAACCAAAGAGAGAGGCAGCAAAATCTTCCATCCGATGGTCATAAGCTGGTCGTAACGATACCTCGGCAGGGTAAATCTTATCCACATGAAAAAGTATATGAAGAATGCCACCTTGGCGACAAACCAGAAAATCGGTATCTCCGGCATAAACATCGGCGCATTCCAGCCTCCAAAGAAAAGTATTACAGCCAGAACAGAGGCAGTCACCAATGCCACATATTCCGTAAGCATGAAGAATGAAAACCTCATCGCGCTGTATTCCACATGGTAGCCTGCAGCCAGGGTTCCTTCATCCTCCGGCAGGTCAAAAGGTATCCTGTTTATCTCTGCAAGACCTGCTATTAAGAAAATTATAAATCCAAGCGGCTGATAGACAATATTCCATAAACCCTTCTGGCTGTTTACTATATCCAGAAGGCTCAGGGAATTTGAAATCATCACAACGGCTACACAGGAAAATGTCAGGGCTATCTCATAGCTTATCATCTGGGCAGCCGACCTTATGCCTCCCATGGCAGCGTATTTGCTGTTGGACGCCCAGCCGCCTAAGATGATGCCGTATACGCTGATCCCTCCGATAGCCAGCACATAGAGTATGCCTACATTCATATCGGAGATATAGAGTGTAACCTCTTTATTGATAAACGGGATAGTCATCTTATCGCCAAAAGGTATGGCGGCATAAACAGCGAATGCAGGCACCATGGCAAGCAGGGGCGCAATCTTGAAGAGCCATTTATCAGCCTTCTCAGGCACAATATCCTCTTTGAACATAAGTTTAATTGAGTCTGCGATAGGTTGCAGTATGCCATGCGGCCCGACCCTGAATGGCCCAAGCCGGACCTGGATATGGCCTGCAACCTTCCTCTCAATCCATGTAAGAGGGATTGGAAGCCCGAAAAGGATCATACTTACTACGATGACCTTTATAATAATCAAAGCTACTTCTATGAGCGTGTTGATGTCCATCATCACAATTTTAAATTTGCAATTTGCAATTTACAATTTGCAATTTTTACCTCCTCCTCCCCCACATATAATTCACCATCTCAACATATCGGGTATTCATTCCTCTGACAAGGGTGTGAATAGTAAAGATAATGTTCTTAAGTATCTTATAAATCATTCTTGGATGTGAATCCATAAGTTTTTCAAAATCCTGTTTCTCAATGCAAAATGCCTCTGTGTTTGATATGGATATTATTGTGGCAGAACGGGGTCTCCCGTCAAGGAAACTCATCTCGCCGAACATATCCCCGTCTTTCATAAGTGTAAGGGTCATAAGCTCGCCGTCCGGCGCGGCCTTGCATGCCTTTACCTCACCTTTCCTTATAATGTACATGGAAGTTCCATCTTCATTTTCTTTAAAAACAGCTTCGCCTATTTTATAGTTTTTCTTTTTTATAATCTTTGATATGGCGCTTAGTTCTTCATCAGTAAGGTCTGAAAAAAACGACATCTCTCTTAAAATCTTTGGGTCAACCATAATTCACCTCCCTTTTTAGGACAGGTTTAGGTTGAGGTTAAGGTTAAGAAAAAATCTTTTACTCAACCTCAACCTAAACCTCAACCTGCTTTATTATCTTCACCCTCGGTATCCCTTCGCCCTCTTTAAAAAACAGATTTACAGGGATATCTTCAAAATTTTCTGCAATAAAGGCTGCGCCTTTCACTGAACCATGCTTTACCCTGACCTTTAATCTCGTGGTATTATGCCGTCCCTTGACAGTAACCATATCACCGTCGTTCACACCAAGCGACATCGCATCTTCACCGCTTATCTCAACGAATGGTTCCGGCAGCAATTGCTTCAATACATCAGCCTTTTGCGACAATCTCCCTGAATGTAAAAGATGGTTGCCGGTTATCAACCAAAATGGAAATTCCTTGTCTTCAGTTTCTACTGTCTTTGAACTTTGAACTTTGAACCCCTGCTTAAAGCCTGCAGGGGCTGGCCTTGAACTTTGAACTTCTGTCCCATGTCCCTTTACCAACGCCCCTGTATTATTTAAACTATCAAATGATATATCCTTATAACCCGGCGCTTCCCTTTTTATCTCATCAAACACATCTCCTGCGCATTTATACCCAAAGCCGCCGATACTGCATAAGATATCCAAATCCCCTCTTACCCCATTAACAGGTTGTACCGCCTTTCTAATCCTCTGAACCCTTCCTTCCTGATTTGTAAATGTCCCGTCCTTTTCAGCATAACTTGCGCCAGGCAGGACAACATCCGCCATTTTTGCGGTCTCAGTCAAGAATATGTCCTGCACGACAATAAAGCCCGCCTTTGAAAGCGCGCCTCTTGCAAACCCTGCGTCAGGATACATAGAAACCACATCTTCGCCAAGTATATAAACCGCATCCATCCCGCCTTTTGAAGACGCATCAAGCATCTCACCGCAGTCCATGCCAGCCCCGGCTGCCGTTTTATAGCCGGGTAAAAATACCGGATGCACGCCCATATCCCATGCGCCTCTCTGGTTGCACCTGTCAAGGAGAGGCATGACCCTTATATTTTTGCCGGAGGATTTTATGGCCTTTGTCATATTCTCTATTTCAAGCAAGGCATCCTTTCCATTTACCGACCTCAGGAAATCCGTGCCTGCAAACACCGATATATTTGAAGCCGTGGAAATCTTTGCAGCAGCCATCGTAATATCTGCCTCCGGCACATCTGAAAAACCTGCCTTCACAGCCTTTCCTTCTATGGCGGCGGTTATGGCGGAAACAAGTATGTGTTCGCTTCCAGGCCTGTATTTGAACGAAATTGACGCAGAACTGTCAAGCTTTATCCTTCGCGGGTATGCAAGTATAAGGGTTTTCCGTTTGTCCGCAGCAGCAGTCCTTATTAAATAATCTGTTATTGGATTCTCATCTGATATTGAAGACCCCATAATGAGTATTAGATCCGCCTTCATTGCGTCAAATATCGAAGCGCCTTCGCCTGCGAGACCGCACACATCAACCATTGCAGTTGTTGTCGCCTTATCCGCCCAGCGGCTGCCTGAATCAATATTGTTGGTCTTGAATGTGTTCCTCATAAGTTTCTGGAACAGATAAAGTTCTTCGTTGGCAAGCCTTGCAGACGCAATACCGGCAATCTTTTTGGCGTCAGCCTTTCCAAACCTGTCTTTTATTACACCAACGGCTTCGTCCCATGAAACAGGCTGAAGCACCCCATTTTTCTTAATCATTGGAGACTTAAGCCTCTTTTCACTCTGGATAAAGTGATAGCCAAATCTCCCCCTTGCGCAAAGGGTTTCCTTGTTGATACCGGTTTCAATCTTGCTCCTTACCCTTAAAACCTCGCCATCCCTTGCGCCGATTGTAAATTGGCAGCCTGTTGCGCAGTATGGACAGACTGTATCTGTTTCTTTTAAATCCCACGGCCTTGACCGGTATCTGTATGGCAGGCTCATGAATGAGCCGACAGGGCAGACCTCTATGCAGTTGCCGCAGTGGTCGCAGTCAAGCCTTGTATTCCAAAAACTGGTTTCCTGTGTCTTGGCGCCCCTGCCGATCCCGCCGAGCGCTGATGCGCCGACAACCTCGTCGCATATCCTCACGCACCTTTCGCAATGAATGCAGCGATTGTGGTTTTTTACAATAATCGGGCTTAATATCTCGTCCTTATCGTGAAACTGTCTCTTCTTTTCACCAAAGGCGCTATGTCTCGGACCTGACTTAAAAACAAAATCCTGCAATTCACACTCCCCGCCCTTGTCGCATGTAGGACAGTCAAGAGGATGGTTTGCAAGCAGAAATTCCAGCATAGATGCGCGCGCGGACTTAACGGTCTGGTTTTCAGTAAATACCTCCATACCGTGGAGTACAGGCGTTACACAGGACGGCTGAAGTTTTTTCTGCCCCCCTATCTCAACAAGGCACATCCTGCATGAACCCAGCCTTGAAAGCCTTGCCTGATAGCAAAAGGTCGGTATCTCAAACCCTGCCTGCCGGGCAGCATCAAGGATTAGAGTGCCGTCCTCTACAGTTATCTCTTTCCCATTTATCTTTACAGTTGCCATTTATACCATGCACCTTTTGTTCTTCACATGATACACAAATTCATCCCTGAAATTCTTCAAAGCCCCGCGGAGCGCCATTACTGCGCCATCTCCAAGCGGACAAAATGTCCTGCCGAATATGTTTCCGCAAAGGGTTTCAATAAGTTCCACATCGCCATCTTTACCCTGTCCATGTTCAATCCTATGCAGAACCTTGTATGTCCAGTCTGTGCCTTCCCTGCACGGCGTGCATTTTCCGCAGGATTCATGCCTGAAAAATCCCATAGTCCTCATGGCAACCTTTACAATGCAGGTTGTATCATCCATCACTATAACGCCTGCAGAGCCAAGCATTGTGCCTTTTGCAGCCATGCTGTCAAAATCCATTGACGTATCCAGATCCTTTTCTGTAAGCATTGGCGCGGAAACCCCGCCTGGTATTGCTGCCTTAAATTTTCTGCCGTCTCTGATGCCGCCTGCATGTGTAAAAACAACCTCCCTTAATGGAGTTCCCATCGGCAATTCATAAAGCCCCGGTTTTTTAACATGGCCGCTTACACCAAATATCTTTGGGCCGGGGCTTTTCTCTGGCCCGATGGATGCAAACCACTTCGGCCCTTTATTTATAATATGCGGGATGCATGCAAGGGTCTCAACATTATTTATAACAGTAGGCTTTGCAAAAAGACCGACCTGCGCAGGAAAAGGCGGCTTAATCCTCGGCTGTCCTCTTTTCCCTTCTATTGATTCAATAAGCGCTGTCTCTTCGCCGCATATATATGCGCCTGCGCCCTTATGCACATAGATGTCGCAGTTAAAATTTGAATTCAAAATATTTTTACCAAGATAGCCTTTTTTATATGCCTCAGAGATTGCCTGCTCAAGTCTTTTTGCCCCAAAGGCAAACTCGCCTCTGATATATATATACGCCGCTGCGGCGCCAATGGCATAGCACGCAATGGCCATACCCTCAATAAGCTCATGCGGGTCTTTTTCAATAATAGCCCTGTCCTTGAATGTCCCCGGCTCGCCCTCGTCCGCGTTACAGCAGAGATACTTTGGTATGGTGGGATCTTTTGTAATAAAACTCCACTTGAGGCCTGTAGAAAAACCTGCCCCGCCGCGGCCCCTGAGTCCCGAATCCTTTATCATCTGGATAAGCGCATCCGTCTGGAGCTTAAGCGCGGATGGAAGCGCCTGATAACCCCCGTTTTTCAGATACACTTCTATCCTGTGGGAATCAGGTGTGTTTATGTTTTTTAAGAGGACAGGTTCAAACATTTTCCTATTTTAATCCTTTCAAAATCTCCTCAATATTTTCCTCTGTAAGATTCTCATAATAATCGTCGTTTATCTGCATCATTGGCGCTGTGCCGCATGAACCGAGGCATTCTACCTCTGATAAGGTAAATCTTTTATCGGGAGTTGTCCCTCCCTTTTTTACGCCAAGCTTCTTTGAAAGAAATTCAGCAATATGCTCTGCGCCAAGAAGGGAGCATGGAACATTTGTGCAGACCTGTATATGATATTTGCCCACAGGCTTCTTATTATACATCGTATAAAATGCCGCAACCTGATTGAGTTGAACCGGCGCCATATCCAGCATGTGGGCAACTTCCTTCAAAACCTCTTCTGTAAGACAGCCGCACTCCTCCTGCGCTATCATAAGGGCATCCATCGATGCAAACCTCTTCCTCGGATACTTGTCTATTGCCTTTTTAATGTTTTCTATTGTCTTGGTTGATAACATAAAATTAGGTGATAGGCGATGGGCTATAGGAAAATATTTTCTGCCTTTTGTTTTACCTATTGCTTCTTGCCCATTGCCTCTTGCCCGTCTTACTTATCCGCCTCTCCAAATACCGGATCAAGGCTTGAAACTATTGCCACAACATCTGCAAGATAACAGTCTTTGCACAGATGGTCTATAGCTTGCAGATTTACAAAGGAGGGCGCCCGTATCTTTACCCTAAATGGTCTTTCAGATCCATCACTTAGGATGTAGAACCCCAACTCACCTTTTGGCGCTTCAACACTGGCATAAACCTCGCCCTTTGGCGCCTTGAAGCCATGAGAAACAATTTTAAAATGATGTATTAGCGCCTCCATATTAGTTTCTATATCCCTTCGTGGAGGCAGAACCACATCCGGCATATCAACGGATGACTTGCCATCTGGCATCTGTAAAAGAGCTTGCTTTATTATTCTTGCCGCTTGCCTCATTTCTTCAATGCGGAGAACATACCTATCAAAGCAGTCTCCATTTTCACCAATTGGCACATCAAAATCTAACCTGTCATAAACAAGATATGGCTCATCTTTTCTAATATCCCATTTGACGCCTGTACTGCGCAGTATCGGCCCGGTCAATCCAAGATTTATAGCATCTTCTGCTGAAATTACCCCAACCCCTTTGTTCCTCTTAAGCCAAATCCTGTTATTAGTTAAAAGCTGTTCATATTCGTCTATCTTCTTTGGAAAAAACTCGGCAAATTCAAGACACTTCTCTTTAAACAAAGGCTGGAGGTCGTACCTCACTCCTCCGATTCGCAAATAATTGTGCGTAACCCTTGCCCCGCATATCATCTCAAACAAATCAAGCACCATCTCCCTTTCTCTGAAAGCATAAAGCAGTACTGTCATCGCGCCGAGATCAAGCGCCCATGCTCCGATGCATGTAAGATGCCCTGTAATACGTGAAAGTTCAGCTGTTATTACTCTTATATATTTTGCCCGCTCAGGAACTTCGATGCCAAGAAGCTTTTCAACAGCCATTACATAGGCTAAGTTATTGCCCATTGCAGACCAATATTCCAGCCTGTCCGTATACGGAACAAACTGATGATACAGCAGGTTTTCCGCAATCTTCTCGGTGCCCCTGTGCAGGTAGCCTATATCAGGATATGCCCTGATAACCTTTTCGCCTTTCATATCCAGAAGCATATGAAGGACACCGTGGGTGGACGGGTGCTGCGGCCCCATACTTAATGTTATTTCTTTTGTTGCTATTTCTTCGTTGTTTGCCATATATAATAACGGTAGTTGCCCAATTTATTGGGCGCATTTAAAAACGCCGATAAATCGGCAACTACTTTTCTTCCCCATACGGATTATACTGGTCTTTATATCCCTTTAAAGGATAGTCCTTTCGCAGGGGAAACCCCTCCCAGTCATCAGGCATATATATCCTCTTAAGATTCGGATGCCCTTCAAATATAATTCCGAACATGTCGTATGCCTCCCGCTCTGCCCAATCCGCGCTATTCCAGAGAGAGGTAACAGAAGGGACAACCTCGCCATCTTCTACCTTAACCTTTAGCCCTAATCTGTGTTTTTTGGGGATTGAATAAAGGTGATATACAACCTCAAATCTCGGCCTTTGGGGAAAATAATCAACGGCTGCAATATCTGAAAGAAAATTGAATTGAAGTTCAGAATCCATTTTCAGGAATCCGCATATCTCTAATAAGCTGTCTTTCCTGATTAAGTGGGTTACTTCATCCCTGAATATGATGGTGTCAAGGATAGACGGGCCAAATCTTTCTTTTATATTTTTTATAAGGATTGAATCAGGAGCGATTGTCATTTATGCCTTTACCTCATATCTTGCAAATATTGACGGCATCTCTTTTTTTATCTTTTCCTGCAACTGTAAAAATCCGTATAAAAGCGCCTCAGGCCTTGGCGGACAACCTGGGATATAAACATCCACAGGTATAACAAGGTCTGTGCCCTGAACGACCGAATATGTATTATAAGGCCCGCCTGCCGATGCGCAGCCTCCCTGGGCAATAACCCACCTCGGCTCCGCCATCTGGTCGTACACCCTTTTAACAGCAGGCGCAATTTTTTTTGTCATGGTGCCTGCAATGATAATGACGTCACTCTGCCTTGGAGAAGGCCTGAAAACTATGCCAAGCCTGTCTGTGTCATAGCGGGAGCAGCCTGCCGCAATCATCTCTATTGCGCAGCACGCAAGGCCGAATGTCATGGGCCAGAGGGCAGACCTTCTCCCCCAGTTGACAACACTGTCAACAACAACATCAACCCCTGTAGTCTTTGCCAGAGCGGCTGCTGTCCTGCCTGTCAACTCTACAATATCATCAAGGGTTGTAAACTGCACAACCCCTTCTAATGGACTTTTTATTATACCCATTCCAGCGCCCCCTTTGCCCATGCGTATATGAGGCCAACAAGCAAGATGGCTATAAATATAAACATCTCCACGAATGCGGCCACCCCAAGTTCTTTAAGAACAACCGCCCACGAAAATAAATACAGGGTCTCTGCATCAAAGACTATAAACAGGATTGCTATAATAAAAAAGTGAACCTTAAAATGACCTGCGTTGGCGTCATCGCCAATAGGCTCCATGCCGCATTCCCACGGCGATAGTTTATCTTTATAAGGATTTTTTGGACTTAAAAGGTGATTTATAAATAGAATAGCAGAGGCAAGAAAAACAACAAAACCAACAATTACCAGGACAGGAAGATAAGATAAGAGCATTACCGGTTACCTCCGCATCAGCTTATTAATGATAAATAAAATAGCGTTGCAAACCATAAAACATCTGACATCCAATTGTCAAGAAAAAAGGTAAATATTGCAGAGGTAACATGATAAAGCCAAAGATACTTAAGCTATTTAGCAAGTTTGGAGGCTATTGTTGCAACATGTTTTCCCTGAAACCGAGCTCCTGCCAGTTCATTCTCGCTTGGCATCCGCTCCCCCTTCCCCCCGGCAATCGTAGAGGCGCCGTAGGGAGAACCGCCGGTAATCTCATCTATGCGCATCTGGCCCTGAAAGGTATATGGCAAACCCACAATAACCATCCCCTGATGGAGGAGTGTAGTATGGAAACTGAGGATGGTAGATTCCTGGCCGCCGTGCTGTGTAGCGGAACTTGTAAATACACTCCCAACCTTGCCGACAAGCGCGCCATTTAACCAGAGCTGGCCTGTAGCATCAAGAAACTGGCGCATCTGCCCGCACATATTTCCAAACCGCGTCGGCGTGCCAAAGATGATCGCATCAGCGGAAGATAGCTCATCTACAGTACATACAGGAATATGCACAAAGCTTTTTTGAGCCTCTATTGCCCCCATTTTTTTAAGCGCATCTTCCGGCAGTGTTTCCGGCACACGGCGCATCTCTACCTTTGCGCCATTGACTTCCTTAACCCCCTCTGCAACAGCCTCTGCCATACGATATATATGCCCATACATGGAATAGTAAACAATTAAGATTTTCATGATTTTACCCCCTTTTTTTATTTTTGCCTGATATAATCTCTTCTGTTAAAAACCTTGATGTTATAAGTTATAGCAGATATTTTTACAATAGCAAACCTTTATTAAAGATTAAGATTCTATTTCCCCGAGGGCCTTTATAGCATTGGCCTTGATGTTACCGGAGCCTTTTACAGCAAAATATATCAGGGCATCTTCTGCCTTTTTGTCGCCGATTTTCCCAAGCGCATCTATTGCCCTTTCCACAACACCGCTGTCATCGTTCTTAAGCATCAACATAATGGAATCCGTCAATCTGGGATCCCTGAAATCTCCAAGCGCCTCTATTGCAGCCCTTTTTATGACAGGGCTGTTGTCTGAAAGGCACTCTGTCAACGGAGAAATTAACCTGGCATCCCCCATACTGCCAAGAGCCCTTATTGATGCAGCCCTCACATCCTCAATCGGGTCTTTAACGGCCTTAAGGAGCAGTTGGATTACCTTTTGGCCCTTAAGCCTTCCGAGGGCATAAACAGCGCGGAGCTTTTCCACCTTTTCGCCCTGGTTTATAAGTTTTTCGATATTCTCCATCCGATCTCTGGTCTCAACCTTTTCCAGAGCCTCTGCTGCCAGCTTTCTTACAGCCTCATCAGTGTCTTTTAAAGACCTAACCAGCGCCTCTTTCCTCTTATCCATAATCTATTGCTACCAAATATTGCCTAAAGTTGCAAGGAATTATTTTCTTAATATTATTTTCTTAACAGGACTTGCTGTTCTTTAAAAGTTGTGCTAACTTTGAGACAGAGAAATACATGGCAAAGGTCAGGGCGCATCTCATCATAGAAGGCATTGTGCAGGGCGTCTTCTTCAGGGCACACACAAAGGAACAGGCAGACAGAAATTCTATACACGGCTGGGTCAGAAACAGGCCTGACGGCACAGTAGAGGCTGTTTTTGAAGAAGATGAAGAGCCTGTAAAAAAACTTATTGAGTGGTGTCATAACGGCCCTCCTGAGGCCGTGGTTAAAAATGTAAAGACAGATTGGGAAACATATAAAGGTGAGTTTAAAAATTTTATAGTGATCCATGGGGTGTAGATGATAAATACGGAAGTCAGGAGTCAGCAGGTAGCCGCAGGCTTTAGCCTGCGATTGCAACGCAATCTAAAGGTTGCGGCTACCTGCTTACTGCTTACTGTTTTAACAGGCTGCGCATCTACAAAAGGCCATCCATTTCTTACGCCGCTGCCGACCACGCTGCCAGGATACAGTATTACAGAACAAAATATAGTATTCAGCAATAATGATGTAAAGGTCAGCATCTCTCCGCTTAATTCATCGGAAACTAAAAAATTACTCACAGGCAAAGATGCGAATAATCCTTTGATAGAGATACTAACCCAACCGGGATATTTTGTATTTTTATTAGACATAGAAAACTCTTCAAAGGCAAAGGTAATGTATAACCCGTCGCTCACAACATTATTTGACAACAATATGGGGCTGCATAAACCTTTAGATTATACAGACCTGTATACCCTTCTTGGGAATTTACCTAATCCCGAGACTACGATTAACGTCATAAAGGATATAATCTATGACCTTACCATCACCCTCGCCCCAGGACAGCGGACATCGCGTCTTTTGCTCTTTTCCGGTATTGATGAAGAAGCAAGCGAGGCAGCAATAACCATGAAAGAGATTTATATAGGCACATCAACAATAGCGCTATCGTTTGGATTTAAAATTACAGAGGAATCCAAGGAAGCATCCAAATGACAAATTTATTTACGGCATCCTTTCCTTCACCTTTTCTTTGGCCTTTTCCAAGACCTTATCGCCAACATCCTTAACGCCCTTTTCATACTGTTTAAGCCCCTCGCCGGCCTGCTCTGTTTTTTTGCCAAAGGCCTTTAGGTAGTCTGCGCCGCCAAAGTAGATAAACAGGTATAATAATATGACCCCGATAAATATGCCGAGGGTTATCTGCATTGCCTTTTTTATCATTCTTTCTCCTCCTTCAATTTCAACGTTTCTTTATAAACCTCTCTTTTGGGGATTCCCCTTTGTTCAGCTATTATTTTAGCTATTTCTTTAAGGGGCAGCCCCAGTTCTTTTTGCAGGATTTTAATCTCGTCAATCAGGGAAAGTTCTTGTTCGGCCTTAAACTCTTTAAGATTAAGGAGAAGGGTTATTTCCCCTTTCATCTCTCTGCCTCTTAATCCTTCCAATACAGAAATCACCTTTCCCCTTATAATCTCTTCATGGAGTTTAGTCATCTCTCTTGCAACTACCACACTAATATTGCCCAATATACTATTTATATCAGCCAATGACTCCAAAAGCCTTTTCGGCGACTCATAAAGCACAATGGTTTTTTTCATCCCTTTAAGACTTGCAAGAAATCTTCGCCTTTCCCCAGACTTTGACGGGATAAAGCCCTCAAAGCAAAAACTATCCGTAGGCAGACCGGCAGCGCTTAATGCGGCTATAATTGCAGATGGGCCTGGTATTGAAACAACAGGGATGGAATTTTCAATTGCCAGTTTTACAAGCCTGTAACCGGGGTCAGATACCCCTGGCGTTCCTGCGTCAGATACAAGGGCTACATCCTTTCCCTCTTTAAGCTGTGATATGAGTTGCTCTGCCTTTTTAATCTCATTGTGCTCGAAATAGCTTGTAAGCGGTTTAGCTATACCGTAATGGTTGAGAAGCTTTTTCGTATGCCTCGTGTCTTCAGCGGCTATTATATCCACCTCTTTCAAGACCCTGAGCGCCCTCAATGTTATATCTTCAAGATTTCCTATCGGCGTGGCAACTATAAAAAGAGTTTTCATATCTCCTAAACCCTATCTGCTAATGATGTAATTCCTTTACCAATTTCCGATATTCATCTTCGCCTTTCAAAAAATTTATTATCTTTACACCCATTCCAGCCTTCTTAATAATATTTATCATATTGGATGGAACAGCCTTTGCCCACATAACCCTGCCATGAAACTCTACAACACCGCAGCCGGGTATATGAATCTCTACGGCAACAACAGAACCCGGCGTATATACCTTAACGCTCTTTAAAAATATCCCTGTATTGGAAATATCCACTGTAAAACCGTGAAATACCGGCTTATCAGTTCCAAACAGCACATTCATTCTCTTTAAATGTCTATTAATAACCTTCTTTTCAGCTATCTGTTATCCTTTCAGCAAAAGGCGCATAAAACAAATTTATCAGGTTAACCTCCATAACTAAAGTAAAAAATTATCCTTTTCTCTCAAAAAAACGCGCCGCAAGGATTGTCATTCCAACTGAGAACAGCGCCAGTAAACCTATGTCAAGGAAGAGGGGAAATTCAGCGCCAAATGCAGTGTTGTTTTTGAATAATACATGCTTAAAGGCATCAATGCCGTAGGAGAGCGGGTTTATAAGCGTAAAATAATGAAGGGCAGGAGGGAGGGCGTTCATGGGATAAAGTGCGCCGCTTAAAAAAAACATGGGCAGGACTATAAAATTCATAATCACATTAAAACCTTCAAGGGATGTGAGGAATGCAGATATAAAAAGCCCCAGGGCGGTTATGGCAACGCTCAAAAGGGTCATGAAAAACAGCATTGCAAGAAATTCCACAAGATTCATATTAAGGCCTAAAAACGGCAAAAAAACAAGCAAGGCAGCGCCCTGAAGCACGGAAAGCGCGGCGCCGCTTAAGAGTTTGCCTATCACAATGGTAGTCCGTGATATGGGCGCAACAAGCATCTCCCTTAAAAATCCAAACTCCCTGTCCCACACAACAGATATGCTGGAAAATATAGAGCTAAAAAGTATTGTCATGCCGATAATGCCAGGCAGCAAAAATTGCCTATAGTTCATACCTGCGGGAATATTGACAAGCCGGGTAAAACCTGCCCCCACTACAAACAGCCATAGGATAGGGCGGGCAAAGGTAACGATCAGTCTCCCGCGCTGGCGGAAAAACCGCTTAAACTCCCTGCTTACAATTACATATATTGCTTTATAAGAAAACATGGTTAGCCCTTTTTCCTTCTGAGCCTTAAGGTCTCTCCGCCCCTGCTGCTGTTATTATCTTCCCTTATCTCCCTGCCTGTAAGGTGCATGAAGACATCATCAAGCGTAGGTTTTTTCAGATTCACGGAAAAGACAGCCGTTTTGAGGCCGTTAAAAATCTTCGGGATGAATTTGTCGCCTGCCTCCACATTAAAACAGATGCTGTCGTGTAGTTTTATGGCCTTTATACCAAAGTTTTTTTCTATCTCTGCGCCGGCAGCGTTATCATCCTCTGTTTTCAGATAAATGGTATCGCCCTTTATCATCTTTTTAAGTTCTTCAGGCGTGCCGCAGGCAATTATCTTCCCGTGGTCTATAATGGCTATCCTGTCGCACACCTCTGCCTCGTCCATATAATGCGTTGTAAGAAATACTGTTATACCCTCTTTTTTGCGCCAGTTATTTATAAATTCCCAGACATGCGCCCTTGTCTGAGGATCAAGGCCGAGGGTCGGCTCATCAAGGAATAAAACCTTTGGATGATGCAGAAGCCCCCGCGCTATTTCAAGGCGCCTCTTCATGCCCCCGGAAAACCTTTTTACAAGGTCATCCTTCCTGTCATAAAGACCCACAATATGGAGTATAGCCTCTATCCTCTCTTCTGCCTTTGCCTTCTCCATATTGTAAAGGTAGCAGTGAAACTTGAGATTTTCATACGCTGTCAGCTCGTTATCAAGGGTGATGTCCTGAAACACCAACCCAATGGATGAGCGAACTTTGGGCGGCTGTTTCAGGCAGTCAAAACCATTGACCTCAGCCTTTCCCGATGTTTGGGCCAGAAGTGTGCAGAGTATGTTTATGGTTGTTGTCTTCCCAGCGCCATTAGGCCCGAGAAATCCAAAGAATTCGCCCTCATTTACAGTAAATGATATGCCGTTTACGGCTGTAAGGCCGTTATATCTTTTTACAAGGTCTGTAACTTCGATAATTGACATAAAATTTTATGCGGCGACAAACCAATCCGCCAGCAGCTCCGCCTGCTTCAGAACCGTATCAATAGCCTTTTGCTGCACGTCCGGAGGGTAACCGTATTTGGTTAATGTTCTTTTCACCAGCACCATCAGCTTTGCCCTTGCGCTTTCCCGAATCGTCCAATCTATAGTTGCATTAGCCTTTACCTTTTCCGCCACTTCGATTGCAATAATTCTCAATTTTTCATCCCCTAAGATTTCAACCGCCGACTTGTTTTCCGCAAGCGCATCATAGAAAGCCAGCTCCTCTGTTGATAAGTTCAGATTCTTTTCTCTTTCGTCATGCTCCCTTATTTTTTTGGCGACTTCATCAACAAGGAACTGTATGATTTCCGCTGTTGTAAGCAATCCGTTATTGTATTTCTTGATTGCTGTTTCAAGCATCTCAAGTAATGCCTTGCCTTTTACAAGATTGGTTCTTGAACGGCTTCGGATTTCATCATTTAATATTTTCTTCAATAATTCAAGGGCAAGGTTCTGATGCTTCATTCCCTTTATTTCCAGCAAAAATTCCTCTGACAGAATAGATATCTCCGGCTTCTTAATCCCAGCCGCATCAAAAATATCAATTACCTGCCCGGAACTCAATGCCTCATCAACTATCTGCTTTATGGCCGTTTCAATATCTATATCCGACCTGCCTGTGCCGCTGACGACAAACTTTACAAGCCTTGCCTTTACTGCCTGAAAGAATGCGACTTCCTCTTTAACCACCAATGCCTTTTCATGCGGTATAGAGAGAACAAATGCCTGACTTAACAATGTTACCTCACGAACAAAACGGTTCTTGCCGTCTTCCAAACCTAATATATGCTCTTCTGCCTGTAAGATGATAGACAGTTTTTCTTTTGGGGCTGCAGAAAAGAAACGCTTATAATTAAAGCCTGTTCCGGGATAGTCGGCATAATAAGCAGAGGGTTCTGCAATCATAATTGCTTTTTTTGTTTTGCTTTCTTCAAATAAAAGCTGGCGCACTACTTCCAATTTCTCCAGCATCGCTGCAACTGCCTTTTCCTGCCCTTCTGCCGGGTCGCCCTTGCCGCCTGAATCGGAATAGAAGGCCAATGCTTTTTTGAGGTCTGATGCAATGCCTAAATAATCTACAACCAAGCCGCCGGGCTTATCTTTAAATATCCTGTTCACCCTTGCTATTGCTTGCATCAGGGTATGGCCTCTCATGGGCTTATCAATATACATTGTATGCAGACACGGCACATCAAATCCTGTGAGCCACATATCCCGGACAATAACGAGCTTCATCGTGTCTGCAGGGTCTTTCATTCTGTCGGATAAAACCCTGCGCTGTGCTTTTGTCGTGTGCTTCTTCTGCATAACAGGGCCGTCCGCGCTGGATGCGGTCATTACAACCTTGATTACGCCTTTTGTCAGATCGTCATTATGCCAGTCAGGTCTCAGCCTGATAATTTCATTGTAGAGGTCAACGGCAATCCTTCTGCTCATAGCCACAATCATGCCCTTGCCGTCAAATACAGCCTGCCGCTGCTCAAAATGGGTAACAATATCCTTGGCTAAGTTTCTTACTCTTTCTTTATTTCCTACAATCGCCTCAAGTTTCGTCCACTTTGCTTTGGCTCTCTGCTTGTCGGTTATTTCTCCATCTTCTTCAAGTTCTTTGTCAAACTCTTCAATCAACCGTCTGCCTTCTTCATCCAGATTCACCTTTGCCAAACGGCTCTCGTAATAAATCTTGACGGTTGCGCCGTCGGCAACTGATTGTGAAATATCGTATATATCAACATACTGGCCGAACACCGCCGGGGTGTTTATGTCTGCGCTCTCAATGGGCGTGCCTGTGAATCCGATATATGTGGCATTGGGCAGCGCATCCCTCATATACTTGGCAAAACCGTAGGCTATCCGTTTGGCGACAACCTCTTTGGTCTCTTTGTCCTTTTCATCGATCAGTTTTGCCTCAAACCCATATTGAGTCCGATGGGCTTCGTCAGCGATAACAACTATATTTGTTCTGTCCGAAAGCCTGTCGTATTCCGCCCTGCCTGCCTCAGGCAAAAATTTCTGAATAGTGGTAAACACAATTCCGCCGGATGCAACCTTTAAAAGTTCTTTTAAATGTTCACGGTCTTTTGCCTGAACCGGCTCTTGCCTGAGCAATTGCTTTGATGCTGCGAAGGTTTCAAACAACTGGTCGTCCAAATCATTGCGGTCTGTGATAACTACAACAGTTGGATTGTTAAGACTCAATACCAGTTTGCCTGTGTAAAAAACCATTGAAATGGATTTGCCGCTGCCCTGTGTATGCCACACAACGCCGCCCTTGCGGTTTCCATCAGTGGAAGCAGCCTTGAGGGTGTTTTCTACTGCCTTATTCACCGCATAGTATTGATGGTATGCAGATAGTTTCTTTTCAGTTTCAACTTTTATAATACCGGTCTTGGGGTCTTCTTTTTTTGATTTCTCAAAAACGATAAAATTGCGGACAAGGTCTAATAATGTAGCGGGGTTCAACATTCCTTTTATCAGAATTTCTATTTGTGGAATAAACCGTGATGCCTCTTTTTTGCCGTCTGCGGACTTCCATGTCATATAACGGCTGAACCCTGCTGAAAGACTCCCTGCCTTACATTCCATACCATCGGAGATTACACAAACGGCATTGTAGGTGAAAAGGCTCGGTATGGTAGCCTTGTAAGTCTGTATCTGGTCAAAGGCTTTCCTTATGGTGGCATTTTCATCCGCCGCATTCTTCAATTCAATCACAACTAACGGAATGCCATTGATAAAAAGCAAAATATCGGGACGCTTGTTTTGATTGTTCTCAATGATTGTGTATTGATTGACGGCTAAGAATTCATTATTCAGAGGATTGTCAAAATCAATCAGACTAACCTCATAGCTTCTTTCATAACCGTCCTGCTGATAAGGGATTTTTATTTTCTCAATCAAAAACTGGTGAAAGGTCTCGTTGTTGTGCAGCAGGTCAGGCGAATAAATACGCAATACCTTTTGAATAGCCTGTTCCTGTGCATCGGCTGGAATATCGGGGTTTAACCTTGCAATAGCTTTGCGTAAGCGATGCGTTAAAATGATTTGTTCAAAACTTTCCCTTTCCGAGTGCTCTGCGCCCGGGGCAATAGCGAGGCCGTGAACATACTCCCAGCCCAGAGACTGGAGCGTTTCTATGGCAAAGGTTTCTATGTTGTTTTCAGTGATTTTGGTCATTTTGTTTTTCTGGCCTGTACCCGCGCCTTATATAGCCTTTCTGTAAAACCGCCTTCTTCAAGAAATTGCTGTTCCAGCCTCCGAAGCTGCCGCCCAAGGAGATAACTGGCTTGGTTTATCAGGCAAATAAGAGTGTTTGCCGCAACCTCTGGTGAAGCCGCTTTCAAAGAATACCTGTCTGCGTCCGCACAGGCAGAAGGGTCTGACCTGTCAGACATGTCCGACTTGTCTGACTGATAATTCCTTCGCACTGCCATAGCCTCTGGTGAATCCTTAGCCCAGATGCGCAAACCCTTCTGACGAAGAAAAGCCTGATAATCCAGCAACAATTCTTCAAGACTTGCCCGGGCAACGCCAGTCAGTTTGAGTTCTGTTTTTTTTGAGGTTGCAGACGCCATACTACCTTCAGCAATGTTCTGCACCCCGCTTCGCGCCGCCTGCACCATCTGGTCATGCGTGCGCGAACGCCTGTCAATAAAGCGGTCACAGAACGACACCGTAGCGTCATAGACAAGTTCCGCCGTCTGGTAGGATCTCAGATTGCGGTATCCGCCGTGAGGCGGGATGAGGGAAGGTTTTGGTTTCTGGTTTTTGTTATTCATTTTCTGTTCTTGTACATCTTGTATATCTCATGCGGCTAATTTTCAACTGACACTATTAGCTCTAAAAACGTATTCCCAAGAGCCCACCCGCTTCTGTGGCATCAGTGAACGTCTGACGAATATAATCATCAAATTTAAAATCAGCACTGAAATCATTAGTGGGTATCGCATCGGAATTCATCGTGCATATGTACTGAAAATTTAGCCTTGCCGATTCTTTTGCCGCAAGTTCAAGAGCTAACGCCTTTTGCCTTTCATCAACATCAGCAAAAATTATGCTGTCATGGATTAGGAAGCGTGGCGCAAATCCTTTTTCAGACCAAATCTGTGCAAGCATAAGGTCATAACAGTATATTTTCATATTGCCAATGCCGTGACTTCCTGAGCGTTCTATATTTACACCGAACTTAAGACCGGTCTTTGTAACATCAATTGAGAGTGTACCAGGGGCTTCATAGAGTGCTTGTGAGTTAGAATTAAACAGGAGAATAGCTTTTTCTTTTTGCGCCTTTCTTTCGGAAAGATCTGTGCTTAACTGTTGCTGAAGCAGTTCAATTTCTACGTTAAGCTCGCTCTTTCCTTGCTCAAATTTTCTCAAGTTTTCGATTCTTAACTCTAAATCTTTAAGTTGAGAAACGGTTTTTTGGTGGTGATTCTGCAACTGTGTATACTCTTCAAGTGCGCCATGCTCTTTCAAAACAAGCATTAATTCAGCCCTTTTTGAGGAGAGCCGCTGCTTTTCATTTTCTATCCGTCCGATGTTAGTTTTTATTCTTTCTATTTCTGCTTTCAGGAAATCCTTTCTATTGGTAACAACCTGCTTGTGGAAAGACAAAACATCATCAATTCTTTTCGTCACTAAGTTCGGTAAATGGAGTCCTGCTTCCTCATAGATTTTAATGACGCGCTCCGGTTTCACGTCGACTTCTTCATTAATGCTTGACTCATAGTGTTCAAGCAGTCTCTTGTCATTGATGTTTTCGTTAATAAGTTCATGTATTTTTCTGGTTATGTCGTTTGACTCTAACTCTATATTACTGTACTGCGGATGCACTTTGAATTTTTTTAAATCATCTTCTTCTTGCTTAGTTTGAGCTTCAAGCCTAACCTTAACCGCTTCAAGCTCTCCAATCGTTCCCATTAAATTAGCAAGAATTCCTGATTGTGCTTCCTGCTTAATCTGAGCAAGAATTTTCTCTCTATCTTTCAATACCTGTAACATAGAAACAAATTCCCAACCAAGGCCAAGAAGATATGCATTATTCACCTGAATATCCCACGTATGCTGTTGCTTGTACTGCTGAAATGGATTAAGAAAAGCACCTCTCTGACCGTTACGCCTGACAATATAAGAAATCAAACTTCTAAAAGTTGGTACGTATTTCATAGTGTCGTATGAAGGTTTAAGTCCAAACATCAATACGCCGAGTGTCTTATTCCAGTCATTTTTGGAAAGCATTTTGTTGCCTGTCTCAAGGTCGGCATCTGGTGGAATCGGCCATCCAGAACAGTCCCCTTCTATGATAATTTTATTTTGTTTGGTAGTGTTTCTGGTAACAGAATATTTTTTCCCTGCGATGTCAAGGTCTATGGTGAATGCCCAGTCATCCAATTCCTTCTTTGAAAGCGTTTCTCCTTTATTTGCACCCAAGCAAAAATGTATGATCTCGATAAGAGTGGACTTCCCAAGCCCGTTTCGTGAATCTTTTTTTGTGGACTCTTTTGTCCTTTCTGCAAGAATCACATTAAATCCTGGCTTCAAATCTATTTTTTTGAATGAAGGCTGATCGCTCTTCACGGAATATATCATTTACCAACCCTCCTCAAGAGACCTTCATTAAAATCAACAGCGCCTATTATAAATAAAAAATCAAGTCCTAAAGTAAACCGCTCGAAGCTATTAATCTCAGGCAGCGCGCGCGTGGCCGTCCATAAAGAAGTGACTGTTTTATCTGAATCAAGACATTTCAGAAGAACTGCACCTGCGCCGATTAGTGTGTTAGACAGCTTTAAGTGTTTTGATGGGAGAATCACTTTTCAAACACCTCACATTTTTCAAACAAATAGACAAGCACTGTCAGCCCCGCAGCTCTCTGTTTAAAATCAGTAGCGCCTGAAGATGCGAAATCCAAAAGTCCGTTAAATAGTTCATCGCCGCTCATCAATTCAGTATTTTTCAGTCGCTCATACTCCAATACAAAGCCCTGCGACAAACGATCACCAAATTCTATATCTGGGCATCTATTAACAAAATCAGCGACCTGTTTTACTTGAATCATTCCCATCATGATCATTTGCTCAATGTTATTAGAAAGGCCATTTTTCTGAATTTTATCCTTTGGAGGAATTAGGGTTAATGAGTCCTTTATACCTGCCTGACAAGACATGATATATTTTGTAACAATACTAAGCTCTGCAAAAGTCACATCTACAACGGCTTGTCCAGTCAGCTTATTTATCCATTCCTCATGGTCACTCTTAATGTTGTATAGTTTTTCAACACTATATTTATTTGGCTGATCATCTATTTTTTTATGGCATGATGGGCACACAAAAATGAGGTTGGGGTGTGTATTCCGTTCTATGTCAGACATGCTGGCATCATAGCGTGCAGCACCAGGCATTTCACCGTTGATGTGGGCCATCTCTGCAACAAGTGAAGCTAAATCAGTTGCTGTTCCGTCAATAACCAGGATTTTCCTACAATCAGGCAATGCACATCTATTGCCACTTTTAGTGCATAATATTTTCTGATCTTTAGTTTTTATTGTCCCACTCATCCTAGTACCCTAACATTCCCACTCATCAGCTTTGGCAATAGCGTATCGCGCAGTTTAGTGAGAGTGCTGCTTTGGATTTGATTTGTAAATATTTTTTCAAACATTGGATTTACTTTATCATCAAATTCTTTTATCAAAGTATCCGGTGGCAGCACAATATCAATATTTAAAAAATCACCTGTATTCAAATTGTCTGTTGCTGTTCCTCCACTTGCCATTGCTAACAATTCATCTTTCATGCTTAACATGTTCAGATATAGAAAATACCTGTAAATCTCTTTTGCTGGAATGATTGAATTAATCTGTTGGTTTGTCTGTGCAGTTTTGGCATTCATAATAACCAAGCCAACCGTTGCAATACAACTAACGCAAATAGATTTAGGTGGTAGTGTTTTGTTTGACTGCGATTTCAATCCCAATTCAGTTAAACTATCCTCACTATCAAAAACAAATGTATTTCCGTGCATATCAGGAATTTTTATAAATGGAATTTCTCCATCAAAGTAAGACGTAATTTTTTTTGATGGCGTTTTGCCACAAATGATTTTTCCTAACGTTCCAAGTTTCGTCACCTCCCAACTCTCCTCCGCCTCCTCCACAAACCACTGTCTGAAAAGCGTCTCCGCCAATGCCTCCAAGGTCTTGTTCTGGCGGTGCAGCAGGTCTATCTTGTCATCCAAACTGCTGAGGATTGAGGCGATGGATTTTTGTTCGGGGAGAGAAGGTAACTCTACTGAAATATGCTCAAAAGTTTCTCTTGTAATGGTATCGAAAACCGCACCATGTGTGTTATTAAGCAAAGAGGAAACATTGTCTTTAACCAGATAATAGAGATAGTCATTAAATGTGAGGTTTTCTTTAGTCGTTAATCCATAGCAAGATTGATTAAAGGCCATATCTTTGCCTAAGACTGCAAGAGCCCCAACAGTTCCTCTTGCTGAAATAATTATTTGCCCCTTCTTTAAGAGTTTTGTGCTACTTTCTTGTAATCCCTTTTTAGTTATCTTCTTTTCTGTATCAAATACTAATTTTCTACCGTTGTTAAAATCTACTACAGAAAGCCAAGGTATATCGCCATCCCAATACTCAGTCACAGTAGTCTTAGGCGTGCCACCGCCAATAATTTCCGCTATGTCGGCTAACTTATATTCCTTCCACTCACCCATTACCATCTGCCTCTTCATCCACACTGTTTAAATTGAATGCTTGCAATTTTCGGGCAATGGTTTTTGCGTCTGGCAAAATGTTTTTATAGCTTGCCGGCAGGGCGGGGCTGATGCTGTAAGTTGACACGCCAATAGGATGAACTGATTTCTTTAGGGCGTATTCCACAATGGTACGCTTTTTGTTTTTGCAGATAATAATACCAATGGAATCGTTTTCGCGGGGCAGCTTTATCTTGTCGTTCAGCAGATTAAGGTAAAACTCCATTTTGCCCTTGTATTCCGGCTTGAAATCTCCGATTTTAAGCTCTATGGCTACAAGGCATTGCAGCTCGCGATGATAAAGCAACAGGTCAATAAAAAAATCTTCCTCATCAACGGTAAGCCTGAACTGATTGCCGAGAAACGCAAAGCTATAGCCCATCTCACAAAGAAAGTTCCGGATATTTTTTATAAGCGCCTGTTCAAGCTGGTGTTCGGAGTGTTCGTCCGCCAGTTCCAGAAAATCAAAGGTGTAATGATCTTTTACCGCCAGCTTCGCCTGATGTCTAATGTTCTCAGGCACGGTCTTATCAAAATTTGTCTGATTCAGAAGATATTTTTCGTATGATTTGTTTTCTATTTGGTGTATGAGGACATTTTTTGACCAGCCGAACTTTTTCGTTGCCATGATATAGAACTGCCGCTCATGAGCATCTTTGCATTTCTCGAAAATAAGGACATTGTGTGACCATGCAATTTCTCGCACCAATGGTGCGAGTTTTGGCTTGTCGGCATACGTTTCATAAAATAATCTTGCCCTCCAAAGATTTGAAGACGAAAAACCGCCGATACCGGGAAATTCTTCCTGCAGGTCCTTCGCCAATTGAATAACAACCGATTTTCCCCAGCCGGTCTTCTTCTGTTTCTCTACAATGGATTTGCCGATGTCCCAATATAATGCGATCAGTTCCTTATTGACCGCTTTTAATGCCTCGTATTGTGCAGAACGGATTCTTTGTTTAATATCTGACAATAACTCCGCATATCCGATGGGGGTTATATTACTCATTTGCCCTCCAATCCCGTTTTAAGAGATAACGGGACAGGCTTAATTTTCGCAAGGTTTTCCTGTATTTTCTTGTTCAGCGCCGCTTCTTCGGCGATCTGTTTTTCCAATTCTGTTTTCAATGAAGTAAAACGTTCTTCAAAATTAAAATCATCTTCATCATCGGGCAAACCCACAAACCTGCCGGGTGTAACTACATAGTTCAATGCTTTTACTTCTTCAATACTTACGCTCTTGCAGAAACCCTGTATGTCCTCATATTCCTTCCCCTTGCCCCCTCCAGCGGGGGACAAACGCCAGTTGTGGTATGTGCTTGCCACCTTTGCAATATCCTCATCGGTAAATTCAAGGTTTTTTCGGGTCTTTAAAAAACCAAGGTTACGGGCATCAATAAACAGCATTTGCCGTTTGCGATTTTGTTTGTTGCGTCTGAGAAACCAAAGGCAGGCAGGTATCTGCGTATTCAAAAATAATTTGGATGGCAGGTTGACGATGCAGTCTATCAAATCGTTTTCAACCATTGCCTTGCGTATTTCGCCTTCATTATTGGTCTTGGTTGTCAGCGAACCCTTTGCCAATACAAAGCCTGCCTGTCCTGTAGGCGCAAGATGATAAAGAAAGTGTTGTATCCATGCGTAATTTGCATTATTCGGCGGAGGTGGTAGTCTTTGTCCCAGCACGCTCCAGCGGGCGTCATTTTGAAGCCGGTCGCCGCTCCAATCGCTGTCATTAAACGGCGGGTTTGCGATGATATAATCTGCCTTCAGGTCTTTGTGTGCGTCATTAAGAAAAGAGCCTTCGTTATTCCATTTCACATTACTGCTGTCTATATGGCGGATTGCGAGGTTCATCTTTGCCAATCGCCATGTAGTCTGGTTGCTTTCCTGCCCATAAATTGATATGCGGTCTGCCGGATTCAGGGATAATCCGTTGCGTTTTTTCTTGTAGTAATCACGGTGCGCCTCTACAAACTTCTCGCTCTGCACAAACATCCCGCCTGAGCCGCAGCATGGGTCAAATACCCTTCCTTCGTAAGGCTCAAGCATTTCAACAAGCAGTTTTACGACACTTCCCGGAGTGTAGAACTGCCCTCCCTTTTTTCCTTCAGCCAAGGCAAATTCACCAAGGAAGTATTCATAGACCTTACCGAGAACATCTTTGCTCCGCGCTTCCTTTGTCCCAATCGCCGCACTGCCTATTAGGTCAATCAATCCGCCGAGGCTTGCCTTGTCCAACTTCTCTTGCGCATAAACCTTTGGCAAGACCCCTCTGAGCGAAGGATTATCCTTTTCAATAGCATCCATTGCATTGTCAATATCTTTGCCAATGGTAGGAAGTTTTGCCCGCCCCTGCAACCAATCCCAGCGCGAAGAAGGTGGCACGTAGAAAACCTTTTCAGCGGTATATTCGTTCTTGTCTTCGGGGTCAGCGCCTTCGCTTTTCTGTGTGGTGAGTTTTTGATAAAGTTCTTCAAAGGCGTCAGAGATATATTTCAGGAAGATCAAGCCCAATACAATGTGCTTGTATTCAGCCGCATCCATGTTCTTCCGCAGCTTGTCGGCCGACTTCCAGAGCTTCTTTTCTAACGGCTCTTCCTGTATCTCTTTTTTATCATTTTTGGTTCTTGCCATTATGTAACCTGAATAACTGACATAACAATATGCCTATCCAAGCAGCAGCAGGATGAGAATGCCGAATATAATGCGGTAGTATGCAAACGCTGAAAAGTTATGTTTCGTAACAAAACCAAGGAATGCCTTTATAACCAGCAGGGCTGATAGAAATGCGATTATAAAACCAGTTGCAAAGACAGGGATGTCTCCTGCTGAAAGGTGTTTCAGGTTTTTAAGCAGGTCATACGATGTGGCTGCAAACATTGTGGGTATTGCAAGAAAGAATGAAAACTCTGTTGCTGTTTTTCTGTCAAGGCCGGCAACCAGCCCGCCCATGATTGTTGCCCCTGACCTTGAAACACCCGGGAACAGGGAAAATACCTGAGCAAAACCAATGCCCAATGCTGTGCGCAAAGATATATTTTCAATCTCCAAAACATGTGGAGCCTTTACAGTCCTTTCAATAATCAATATTACAAGGCCGCCGGCGATAAGCGCAGCGGCAACTGTGCGGGTATTGAAAAGATACAATTTTATCCATGAATGTGTTAAAAGGCCGATGATTGCCGCTGGCAGAAACGCAATGATGATATTGGCTGATAGCCTTCTGGATTTTCCGCTACCCAAATCCATGGCCATAAAGAAAAGCCTTTCCCTGTAAAGCCAGACCACTGCTATAATGGCGCCGAGTTGTATAAATATCTCAAAGGTATTCGCATTCTCCCCTGTGAATGAAAGGAGATTACCTGCCAGTATGAGATGACCTGTGGATGAGACGGGCAAAAATTCTGTAACACCCTCAACGATGCCAAGGACACATGCCTTTATAATATCAACAAATATAAAATCCCCCTTTTTACACTGAAAATACCGTTATATGTGAGCGTGATGCGTGAAAATCCTCCCTCTGTTGCGGGTTCAAGTTTGTAACTTGAACCCAAACAATTCGTATGCAGCACATACGAAATTTAGGGAGCAGGTTGCAAACCTGCTCCCGCAGAAAAGTTTAAATTGAAAACCCTAAATTTAATACTTCGACACATTCACCTCTTCCATCTTCCCTGTAGCCATAAAAACCACCCTCTCCGCAATGTTTGTTACCCTGTCTGCTATCCTTTCCAGGTTATGGGCAAGCCAGATGAGATATGTTGCGCCTTCAATCTTTTTGGGATTCTCTATCATAAGGAGGAGGAGTTCTCTGTATATCTGGTCATAAAGGGCGTCAACCTCATCATCCTCATCGCATATAGCCCTGGCTGTCTTTGCGTCGCGGTTTATAAATGCCTTAAGAACCCTGTCCAGCATGGACAAGCCCTTCTCGGACATCCGTGGGACATCTATGAGCGGTTTTACGAGGGGTTCGCTTCCTATCAATAAATTTATCTTTGCATTTCCCTCCGCGTGGTCGCCGATTCTCTCAAGGTCTGTAATGATGCTCAATATGGCGGCGATTGTCCTTAAGTCAATTGCCATTGGCTGCTGGGTTGCAATCATATGAAGGCATCTTTCTTCTATCTCAAACCTTTTTTTGTTTATCAAAAGGTCGTTCTTTATAATCTCCTTTGACATCTCAAAGTCCCTTTTTTTCAATGCCTCTATGGAGTCTTTAATTGCCTTTGCCACCATCTCACCCATTACCATGAGTTCATTCTCAAGTTCTTCTAATGCCTTATGATATGCCACTCTGGTCATATAGCCTCCTCTTTGGCTGATAGCTCATAGCTCATGGCTGATAGCAAAGACTATGAACCATGAACTATGAGCCATGAGCTATTTTATCCAAACCTTCCTGTTATATAATCCTCCGTCATCTTATTTGACGGCGCTGTAAATATCTTCTTTGTAATATCAAATTCATGGAGCTTACCCATCATGAAAAAACCTGTGTAATCCGACACCCTTGCGGCCTGCTGCATGTTGTGGGTGACTACGATAACCGTATATTCGTTTTTCAATTCTGTTATTAAATCCTCTATCTTTGCTGTTGCAATGGGGTCAAGGGCTGAGCAGGGTTCATCCATGAGGATAACCTCAGGCTCAACGGCTATGGCTCTGGCAATGCAGAGCCTCTGCTGCTGGCCGCCTGATAAAGAAAGCGCAGAATGAGGAAGCCTGTCTTTTACCTCATCCCAGATAGCAGCCTTCTTTAAGCTTGATTCAACAATCCCGTCAAGCCTGCTTTTATTTTTTATCCCCTGTATCCTCAGGCCGTACGCCGTATTTTCGTAGATGCTCTTGGGAAATGGATTGGGCTTCTGAAATACCATGCCGACACGTCTTCTTATGTCTATGACATCCATTTCCTTTGAATATATATCTATGCCATTAAATTTTATTTTTCCTTCAATTCTGAATACCGGGATAAGGTCATTCATCCTGTTCAGGCATCTTATAAATGTGCTCTTGCCGCAGCCTGAAGGACCTATAACAGCAGTAACGGCTTTGGGGGATATTCCCATGTTCACATTATCCAATGCCAGTTTGTCGCCGTAGAATACATTTACATTTTCTATCTTAAAAGCGCTATTATCCATGTTACCACCTTATTTTCTTTTGATACTTCTGCCTCAGATATATGGCAAAGGCATTCATTACAAATGTAATAACGAGAAGCACAATTATAGCTGCCGCCGCATCTATTGCAAAGCCTTTTTGAGGCCGCGACACCCAGTTGAATATCTGGATGGGCAGGACGGTAAATGCGTCAAATAGCCCCTGAAAACTTATATAAGGAAAATCTGATGATATGGGACTCGCCGGTAAAAAGGCAATATAGGTCAGGGCGCCCATTGTTATAAGCGGCGCTGTCTCGCCCACTGCCCTTGACATTGCAAGGATTACCCCTGTCAGGATGCCCGGCATCGCAGAAGGCAAAACCTGATTTCTTATGGTCTGCCATTTGCTGGCGCCAAGGGCATAAGATGCCTCTCTTATGGACGGCGGTATTGATTTAATCGCCTCCCTTGTTGAAAGTATCACAATTGGAAGAACAAGTATTGCAAGGGTCATTGCCCCGGCTATTACGCTGCGCTCCATATTTAAAAATCTTACAAACAGCCCAAGCCCAAGCAGCCCATAAATAATAGAAGGCACGCCCGCAAGGTTTGCGATATTTATCTCTATTATGTCTGTGAGCCAGTTTTTTCTGGAATATTCTTCAAGATATATTGCCGCTGACACGCCGAGGGGGAATGCAATGCCGCCTGTCAGAACCATAATCCAGACCGTCCCAACCCATGCAGAGAGTATCCCTGCCTCTTCAGGTTTTCTTGAAGGATAATTGGCAAGGAACTGCCAGCCCAGCCTTCCCATGCCGTCTGCGAGTATATCCAGCAAAAGCGCCAGAAGGAAAATAAGGCTTATAGATGTGGCAAAAATACCTATGAGCAGAAATGCTTTGTCGTAAAGTCTGTTTATAAATTTTCTGTCCATGGATTTACTCATACTCTTCCCTGAACCTCTTCTTCAACCAATAGCTCACTATATTCAAAACGAATGTTACGATAAAAAGACTCATGCCTGCCGCAAATATTGTGGAGTATTCAATCGTCCCTGTTGGCGTATCGCCAAGGCTAACCTGAACAATGTAGGCTGTTACTGTTTCTATTGGCACAAGTGGATTCAGTGTCAGCCGCGGCTGCTGGCCTGCTGCGATTGCCACAATCATTGTCTCGCCCACTGCCCTTGATATGCCAAGTATAAATGATGATGCTATGCCTGAAAGCGCCGCAGGCAGGACAACCTTTAATGCGACCTGAAACTTTGTTGAGCCAAGGGCAAGCGCCCCTTCCCTCAGGCTCATTGGCACAGCATGCATTGCATCTTCGCTTAAGGATGATATAATCGGTATTATCATGATGCCCATCACGATTCCAGGCGCAAGGGAATTAAAGCCGGACATATCAGGGATAAGTATCTGAAGCAAAGGAGTTACAAAAAGCAGGGCAAAATAACCATATACAACTGTTGGCACTGCCGCAAGCACCTCAAGTATCGGTTTCACAACCCCCCTTAGCTTTTCAGGCGCGTGTTCGCTTAAATAAATTGCGGTGATAACGCCGAGAGGCAGGGATACTGCCATTGCAATAATTGTTGTCAGGAATGTCCCTGCAAAAAGGGGAAGGATGCCGAAGTGTTTCTCGGAAAAAAGAGGAGTCCACTGTGTGTCTGTCAGAAAGTCAAAAATGGATACCACCTTAAAGAACTCAAATGTCTCAAATATCAGAACACCTACTATTCCGATTGTTATAAAAACAGAAAACAAGGCGCTCAAAAAGAGCGCCTTCTCAATAAACCATTCTTTTATCTTCTGAAGCCTGCGATAGCCCAATACCTATTGTCCTTCCTTTTGCAGTAAATCCTCTATCTTTACGCCGACTGCAGCGCCATGACCGCCGAACACAGAACCTGCCAGCCTCTTTTCAAATCTGCTCAATCCGAGGGTGTACGCCTTTTCAGGGAGCGCTATGTAACCAACCTCTTTTGAAAGCTCTGCGCCTTTTGTCATATAAAACGAGATAAACCTCTGAACCTCTGATTTTTCAGCAGATTTTTTATTCACATAGATAAATATTGGCCTTGCAAGCGGCTGATATGTGCCTTTCAACACATTCTCGTATTCAGGAAGCACAGGGCCTTTGCCGTTTGAATCGTTCTCATCATCTACTGGCACAAGTTTTAATCTGTCTTTGTTATGCTCATAATACGCCACACCAAAGAATCCTAATCCCAGGGTATCTGTGGCTATCCCCTGCACAAGAACATTGTCATCTTCGCTGGCTGTAAAATCACCCCTGCTTGCCCCACCCTTGCCGTTTATCGCCTCTGTAAAATAATCAAATGTCCCTGAATCCACGCCGGGACCAAACAGGTGTATCTCTTTATCAGGCCAGTTGGGCCTTATCTGTCTCCACTTTGTTATCTTTCTCTGAGCCGCCGGTTCCCATATCTTTTTTAACTCTTTTACGGTCATGTAGTCAACCCAATTGTTCTTTGGATTGACCATAACAGCAAGACCATCATACGCAACAGGGAGTTCTATATATTCTATTTTATTCTTTTTACAGAGAAGAACCTCTGAAGGCTTTATCGGCCTTGAGGCATCGCTTATATCTGTCTCGCCATTGCAAAACTTCTTAAAACCGCCGCCTGTGCCGGATATGCCTACGGTTATCTTTGTCTTCCCCTTCTCTACCTTCTGGAACTCCTCTGCAACCGCCTCGGTTATGGGATAGACTGTGGAAGAACCGTCCATCTTAATCACGGCAGCGGCATATATCTGCGGAGCTATAAACATCGCAAACATAATTACCGTTAAAAGTATTGTTACCCCTTTCATATATTCCTCCTTAATTGGTTTTTTTTATATCATATCCGTTAAAAAATATCCTCTACAAAAGGAGCGGAGGGGTGAATAACACCCCTCCGATGAAGAAGACCCGTGTAGCAGCACGGGCTTTCCCGGAGGGCAGCGCCTCCGGAAACTGTTAGAAGTAGAGCTGTCCCTGGAGCTGATACACATCCTTCTTGTCATCATTTGCAAGCCAGCCGCTGGCATTCTTATCATACTTTGTGCTGGCCCAGTTTAATCCGACCTTAAAGCTGTGCCCCTTTGCATACCAGTTGACCCCGATGGTAGTGGTCTTTTCCATCTTATCGCTTGAGTTGGAATCCTGGTCATATACCTCATATCGGGCTATCGGCTCAATATTCAATCCGGATACAAAGTAGCCTGCCTGACCATACCACCCTTCTGGTTTTTCCTCTTTCTTATTAGGGTCTGTGTACTTTTGGTTCCATATATTATACTCAAACTGCGCTATTATGCCGTTCCAGTGGCCGGACACATCAAACCCTGTGAGGGTTCTGTCTTCCTCATAGACATTCGCAATGGTATTGTCAGCAGAATACTCTATGCCCTTTTGAGCAGCATAGTTTGCCGCAAGCGTAAGATGCTGTCCCTGCCCAAGCCATGCATCGCTCTTGCCCTTTTCTGTCCAGCCGGGAGGTGAGAGCTCAATCCTTGCCACATACAGAGGCCCGCCATTGAATACCTTTGTGTCTGCCGAGTCTGTGGTGCGGTATTTGCCCTTTGAATAAAGCGTGTTGCCGTTTTCCCAACCATCTGCAATAGCAAGGTTGTAATTAAATATGCCTTCGGCAATGCCGCCATGAAGCAATAGAGATGGTTGATAATAGTCGTCAAAGAGCTTTTTAGCCGCCTCTGTTGACACAGGCCGCTCTATAATAAGCTGCTTTGAAGATGATGTGAGAGAGACCCTTGAATAAGGAAGCTTTGTCTTGCCGAATCTTATATTAAAGGCATCAACGAACTTATAGTCAAGATATGCATACTGTATCTTCACTTCATTTGCAGCAGATGCGCTTGTCTTGCCTGCCTTGCCATTTTTATCCCCTTCAATTATCAGGCTGTATTTTAGGTCTTTTGCCAATTTACCTTCAAACTCCAGACGGATTCTCCTTAAATACATATCCATATCAGATGAGTAGGATTTTCCGTCTTTGCTTTTTATAATGTCTCCAAAATCAATCCTCGGCTGGAGACGTATTCTCATGGTTATATCTGTGTCATCGCTTATCTTTACCTTCAATCCCTTTGTCTCCTCACCCATTGAAAAATCCTGGGCAAGCGCCTGTGTTGCCACCAGCAGGAATAGCGCCAGTATTAGCAGTAATTTCTTCATTTTGCTTTTTCCTCCTTTATTTTTTTTGTTATTCAAGTAAATCTTTGTGTTTCTTCTCATACTCCTTCTGGGCAAAGCTGGATTCAAATATCACGGTCTCGCCGTTCGGGCCAAAACCTATGCCTGTAACAGGGCTTTTGCCGCTCTTACCTGCCTTTTCGAATTCCTCTTTTGCCTTTGGAGAGATAAAGACATAAATCCTGCCTTGCTTTTCTATCTCATAATAGGCATTGGCCTTTACCTTCCCTGATTTCAGCTTACCGCCGTCCAGCTTAAAATATTCTACTGTTGGCTCTGCCGGCATATTGACCGTCTGGGTAGCAGCGCAAGCTGCAATGCCTATCACAAAAAATAAGCACAAAATCCTTTCTGCCAATCTATTCATCTCAGGTATCACCTCCTTTCTCTCATTTTTTAGTGTACAAACCATTAGAATCCTACCTGCTGCAAATCGCACCTGCCCTTACCGCCTCTTCCCTATACCAGTTTCTTAATGTATGGGCCAGCAGCATAGGACAGCGGTAGTGATCTTCTGTTGTGCAGTATACAATTGCCTCAAAGGTACTCGGCGCCATAAGTGTTAATGACGCATTACAGATACCGCTTTTCTTTCCTGCTTCTAAATATGGACATTCCATATTCGCTACCTCCTTTTTTTATTTTTTTGTTACAAAAAATATATCCAACTTATGTGACAGGATTATGACGGAGGTGTTAAATCTTTATTACACCCTTCATGCCTTCTTTTTTCAAAAAGTTTATCAACCCTTATAATGAGTTCTTCTATGCTAAACGGCTTTGTGATGTAATCATCTGCGCCAATCTCCAATCCCTTTAACCTGTCTTCAGGCATAGCCTTTGCCGTAAGCATAATTACCTTAATGTCTCTTTTTCTTTCCCGCAAATATTCACAAATCTTCCAGCCGTCCATATTTGGAAGCATCAGATCAAGGATAAGCATCTCTGGTTTGAATCCCTCTATCTTTCTTATTGCATCAAAACCATCCAGCGAACTTGATGTTATATACCCTCTTCTTGTCAGGTTAAAATCTACAAGATTTAACAGGTCAATCTCATCATCCACAATCAATATCCTTTCTTTTTTCATATCTCCTCCTTCCTGACAGCGCACTCAAAGAACACGGCAACCCTGTCGCTGATATGTTTTATAAATAATGAATTATTCATGGGGATAAGGTTACAGTATTTATATGACGGGAATATAACGGGAAGGTTAAGATTGGAAGACTATATTTTAAAACAGAAAGGTTTAGTATGTATCTCAGGCAGCTACCGATGAATTGAACGGCAGAACAAAACTGTATGTCGTTCCTTTGCCAGGAATACTCTTAACCCATATTTTTCCGTTATGTGCTTGAATGATATGTTTCACAATGGCAAGCCCAAGGCCTGTGCCGCCAAGATCTCTGCTCCGGCCCTTATCAACCCTGTAGAATCTCTCAAATATTCTGGGTATATCCTTTTCAGGAATGCCGATGCCTGTATCCTCAACATCCACCTTCAGCATATTATCTGCTATATTTACCACAACCTTCACAGCGCCGCTGTTGGTATATTTGATGGCATTATCAACCAGATTGACAATAACCTGCTCAAGCCTCACCCGGTCAGCTATCACAGATGAAATATCATCGCTTATATCAGCAGTAAGCTTAAGCCCCTTATCCCCGGCATTTTTTTCAAAGCCCTGAATTATGCTGTTAATCAGCGCCCTGATATCAACAGGCTCAAGTTTGAGCGGCAGATGATGGGATTCAAGCATGGATAAGGTCAGAAGGTCTTCTATAAGCACGGCCATCCTGCCGGCATGTCTGTTAATTATGGAAAGAAAGTTTTTGAGGGTATCCGGCTCGTTCATTGCGCCATCAAGGAGCGTCTCTGCATAGCCCTTTATGCTGGCAAGAGGCGTCCTTAGCTCATGGGACACATTTGCCACAAAATCCCTCTTTATAGCCTCAACCCTCTTTTCTTCAGTAACATCGCGGAAGAACCCGATAACCACCCTTGATGTATTCATAGGAAACGGGACAAGCCTTGCCTCCAACACTTGATTCTTTTTACCCTGTATTGTAATTTCCTGAGGCTGTCCTTTTTTGGATGAAAAGACATTATCAACGGTCTTAAGAAGCATCTCGTCGTTTACAATATCAGCAAGCCTTTTACCCTTTAAATCACCCTCTGCAGAAAATGTCTTTGTAAAAAACGGGTTTGCGTAAAGGATATTCCTTTTGTCATCTATTACGATGACACCGGTCTCCATTTCGCTGACAATTACTTCTAAAAACTGCTCCTTCACTACTCCTCCCTAAACCTGTATCCAAAACTACGCACTGTCTCTATATATTTTGAGGACTTTCCGAGTTTTTCTCTGAGCCTGCGAATATGTGTATCTACAGTCCTGTCTGTTATATAGACCTCTGTCCCCCACACCCTATCAAGAAGGACATCACGGCTTAAAACCCTGCCGTTGGATTTTGCCAATTCAAAAAGAAGCTTAAATTCTATGGCCGTAAGTTTTAATACTTTGCCATCCGCTGTTGCAAGAGACCTTTCAACATCTATCGTGATGGGGCCTGCATTTATAATCTTTGCCTCCTGTTCCTGCCCTCTCTTTAATACTGCCTTCACCCTCAGTATCAGTTCCCTGGGGCTGAACGGTTTCGTGATGTAATCATCAGCGCCAAGTTCAAATCCCACGATCCTGTCCACCTCTTCGCCTTTTGCTGTAAGCATGATAATGGGAATATGATTGGTAGTGTCCATACCTTTAAGGATTTTGCAAACCTCTGTGCCTTCCATGCTGGGGAGCATTATGTCAAGGATAATGAGGTCAGGCCTCTCCCTCTTTGTGATTTCTATAGCATCAGGCCCATCATTGGCAGAGATAACCTTGAAACCAGCCTTCTCAAGGTTATACTCAAGGAGGGTAAGTATGTCTGTCTCGTCGTCTACTACTAAAATCTTCTCTTTCATATATACCTCTAAATTTATAAACCACTTTTATTACAGTAATGTTACAAAATCATGGAGATTTTGTAAAACCTGCCTGCCTTGGATAGTTTCTTAATCCAGGCGGCAACACAGCAGATGCGCCATTATCGCTGCTCCGGATTGCCTTTAAAAACCCATTGAGTTATTTATATGATAGTGTATAATCAGTCGCAATATATGGGCAACTAAAACAAAGTCTATCTTTAAAATTGTCAAATTGCAACAGGAGTTGAAAATGGATTATAAAGACACTCTCAATCTTCCCAAAACAGATTTTCCCATGAAGGCAGACCTGGCAAAAAACGAGCCGGAGATTCTCAAGAGATGGGAAGATGCCGGACTTTATACAAAGATTATGTCTGCCGGAAAAACAAGAGAGAAATACATCCTCCACGACGGCCCGCCTTATGCCAACGGCAATATCCACATCGGTCATGCCCTGAATAAGATATTAAAGGATATTATCGTTAAATCCAGATTCATGCTCGGCTTTGCAACAGACTATGTGCCTGGCTGGGACTGCCACGGATTACCGATAGAGCTTCAGGTGGAAAAAAATCTCGGCGCAAAGAAACATGAACTGTCAAAACCGGAAATAAGGAGAAACTGCCGCACTTATGCGGAAAGGTATGTGAATATCCAGCGGGAGGAATTTAAACGGCTCGGTGTGTTCGGCGAGTGGAACAACCCGTATCTAACGATGGATTATAAGTATCAGGCAACAATCCTCCGGGAGCTCGGCAAGTTTGTTGCCAACGGGCTTGTATATAAAGGCAAAAGGCCAATCCACTGGTGCGCCTCATGCCAAACAGCTTTGGCAGAGGCAGAGGTGGAATATACTGACAAAGAGTCGCCGTCGGTTTATGTGAAGTTTCAATTAGACCCTTTAAAGAATGAAGATGTCATCAAAAGTAAAAATATCCTTTTGTCAGATTTTCCAAAATTGCGCCACTACTTTATAATCTGGACAACAACACCATGGACATTGCCAGCAAATTTGGCTATCTGTTTACATCCAGAATTTACTTATCAACCAGTTAAGGTTAAAGATGAAAAAAGTGAACAGGTTTTTATACTTGCCTATGAGTTGCGAGACGCTTGTCTGAACAAATTTGGGTTTAAACTTGCAAAAGATGCTAATAATCTCCAGCCCGGAGAATACTTGCCGGGCAATGCATCATGGCAAGGTAATAAGCTGGAAGGATTAATCTGCAAACATCCTTTTATAGATCGGGAATCTAAAATTATTACTGGCGAGCACGTAACCCTTGACGCAGGCACTGGCTGTGTGCACACTGCGCCGGGACATGGTCAGGAAGATTATGAGATGGCCTTGAAATATGGGCTTGATATCTATAATCCGGTTGACAATCAGGGGAAGTTTACATCAGAGGTGCCGGAGTTTGAAGGCCAGTATGTGTTCAAGGCAAATAGCGGCATCATTGATTTGTTGAAACAAAAAGGCGCTCTATTGTTTGAAGAAAAGATACAACATTCATATCCCCACTGCTGGAGGTGCAAGAACCCTATCATATTCAGGGCAACAGAGCAGTGGTTTATCTCAATGGAAAAAGGGGATTTGAGAAAAAAGGCGCTGGAGGCAATTGACAAGGTTCTTTGGATACCTTCATGGGGAAGAGACAGGATTTACAACATGGTTGCAAACAGGCCGGATTGGTGCATATCAAGGCAGAGGGCGTGGGGCGTGCCTATTACGGCATTCACCTGCAAGGCCTGCGGCAATACACTTCTTGATATGGCTATTATAAATAAAATAGCAGACGAGTTTGAAAAAAATGGCGCGGATATCTGGTTTGAGAAATCAGCGCAAGAACTCTTGCCAGGCGGAACAAAGTGCCTGAAATGCGGAGGCCTTGAATTTGAAAAAGAAGAAAATATATTGGATGTTTGGTTTGACTCAGGCACGAGCTTTGCGGGCGTTTTGGAAAAGAGGGAAAATTTAAAGATGCCCGCAGACCTTTATCTTGAAGGAAGCGATCAACACAGAGGCTGGTTTCACTCGTCTCTCTTTGCGTCCATCGGAACAAGGGGCATTGCGCCTTACAAGGCGGTGCTAACACATGGTTTTGTTGTGGATGGCTCAGGCAGGAAGATGAGCAAGTCTCTCGGCAATGTGGTTGCGCCTCAGGAGGTTATAGGCAAATATGGGGCGGAGGTTTTAAGGCTTTGGGTTGCAGGCGAAGATTATCATGAAGACATCCGCATATCCGAAGAAATTCTGAAAAGGCTGTCAGAGGCCTACAGAAGGATAAGAAACACCTTCAGATACATCCTCGGCAATCTGTATGATTTCGACCCGGGGAAAGATATTGTTCCCTACAGCGATTTAACGGAATTAGACAGGTTTACCCTCCACAGACTTGCAAAACTTACGGAACGGGTATTAAAGGCTTACGAGACATTTGAGTTTCATGTTATCTATCATTCGGTTCACAATTTCTGCAATGTGGATTTGAGCGCATTCTATCTGGATATATTAAAAGACAGGCTTTATACATCAATGTCTGATGCAAAAGGACGGCGCGCAGGCCAGACCACCATCTATCATGCAGCGGATTATCTTGTAAGGCTCATTGCGCCTGTGTTGGTATTTACATCTGATGAGGTGTGGCGGTTTATGCCAAAAAGAAAAGAGGAGAGTGTGCACCTCGCATCATTTCCTGAAATAAAAAATGAATGGATTGATGATGAGCTGGAAAAGAAATGGAATACATTATTGACCATTCGCGGCGAGATTGCAAAAGCCCTGGAGATAGCAAGAAAAGATAAAACTATCGGGCACCCCCTTGATGCAAAGATTATTGTCAGTGCGCCTAAGGAGTTGAATGGGCTTATAAGGAAAGAGGCGCTTACTCTGAAAGAGATTTTGATTGTGTCTCAGCTTGCGGCAGGCGCCGGAGAGGGGAGCGCATTTGAAAGTCAGGAGATTCCTGGCTTAAAGGTGTGGGTATCTCCTGCAAATGGAAAAAAATGCGAACGGTGCTGGAATTTTAGCGAAAGAGTAGGGGAGCATGAAAAACATCTTACGCTTTGCGAAAGATGCCGGGAAACGGTAGGGTAGGGTGCAAAAATATAAGATTTTCATACTGGTTTCTTTAATCGTTGTTATCCTTGACCAGTTCACAAAGGCTGTCATCACCAATTATTTCATCCTTCATCAATCCATTGAGGTAACTCGCGGCCTTTTTAATATAACTTATATAAGAAACCCTGGCGCTGCCTTTGGTATTTTCAGGGGTGTCAGTGAAACTTTCCGCACAATATTTTTGACAGGCGTATCCTTTGCAGCGCTGATAATCATATTTTTTGTTTATAGAAATACAAAGGGCGCTGCATCACGCATTGCATTCTCGCTTATTGCAGGCGGCGCTGTTGGAAATTTGATTGACAGGCTACGCTTTGGAGAGGTGATAGACTTTCTGGATTTTTACATCGGCCAATACCACTGGCCTGCATTTAATGTTGCGGATTCTGCTATTACAGTGGGGGTTTTTATTGCAGTATTATTTTTACATAGAGACAAGAGGGCTTAATCATTCCTCCAACCCCATTTTCTTAAGTTCAGCCTGCACAAATTCCCTTATAATCTTTTGATCATCAGGCGCAGGATGCACAAATTGAATCCCAGCTCCGCCGAAAAGGCTTTTCTCGCCGCTAATCTGTGTGCACCATTTAACAATCCCTTTTATATCTAAAAGCCTGTTGGAACCGGGAAGGGCAAATCTCATATGCAGATTCGTGCCTGGAAAGAGGGTTTTCCTGGTATGAAGAAACAGACCTGCCTCGCTCATATTCAGGAGATAGCCTGTAGATGATACCTCTCCTACGCTGAAATCTACAGGAAGAGATATGGGTATCCTTGGCTCGCCGCGCCGGATAACCTTATGCGGAAAAAGTATTTTATTAACCCTAAAGACAATCTCCTCAGGGGTAAATGCCTTTGTCATGAGGCCTTCTGCCCCAAGTTCTTTTAACCTATCAACCACCTGTGTAATCTCATAAACGCCTGTTATAGCCAGGATGTGAAACTTACCCCTGAGGCCATTATTGTTTATCCACTCTAACACGCCAAAACCATCCATATTCGGCATCTGGAGGTCAAGGAGTATCATGTCTATGCCGTTAGGGTTTATCCTGATTTCTTTTATAAGCTCTGCCCCATCTTTTACAATCCTGACTTTATGGCCGGCCTCTGTCAGGACATCGCTCAGCTTTACCCTGAAGAATTCACTGTCATCTGCAACAATTATAGTTTTCGCATCTTTTGTAATCATAGTCTTGCAAACATATAGCTTAAAACAGGGAAAAGGTCAACCAAAATAGACCAAATCAAATCTTCCCTTTAGCAAAACAGACCTTGTTTTTTCCCTGCTCCTTTGCTTCATACATGGCTTTGTCTGCCTGGCTTATAAGGGCTGCCCCTATCCTCATCTTGCTGTTTAATATTATATTTTCTTTCAAGGATGCAACACCTGCGCTGCATGTTATTATGCCTTTAATATTTAAAGCCTTTTCCTTTGGGCCAGCCGCCTCTTTTATAAATATATTATCCTCTATTTTTTTCCTGAGTGTTTCAGCATATTCCCCTGCAACTTCCAAACCTGTATCAGGAAGGATAATAACAAATTCGTCCCCCCCATATCTTGAAACAACAGCCTTTGTTTTGTTAAATATCTCTTCCAGCAGCCCGCCAACCTCTTTTAAAGTTCTGCTTCCTGCCAGATGTCCATGTGTGTCATTAACGTCTTTGAAATGATCCAGGTCAAAAAATATCAGGCTGACATCCATACCCTTAAGAACAGCCCTGTCTATCTCTTTTTCTAAAGATTCAAAAAAGAATCTGTCATTATAAAGGCCTGTAAGGTTATCAAGCCGTGAAAGCTTTTCAAACATCTTGGCGTCAAGGGTATTCTGGATAAGGGTTGAGGTGTAGCCGGCAAATATCTTTAACAGCGTAAGGTCCTTTTGCTCATAATTTATCTTTCCCTTGCTGTTTATCAGTTCAATTACCCCTATCCTCGCCCCCTCTATTTCTATCGGGACGCATATTATTGACCTCGTTTGAAACTTTGTCTTTTTGTCTATGCCTGGGTAAAAGCGTCTGTCTGTCTTTACATCTTTGCTTATATACGGCTTCCCGGAATTATAAACCTCGCCGACAATGCCTATATTGCTCGGTATGGATGTTCCAATAATGGATGAAGACGCCTTCCCAAAACAGGCAATAAAATAGAGCCTCCCTTTATCGCGATTTTCAAACTTTAAAAGAGGGTCGTCAAGGAATATTGAACCGGACTCTGACGGAACAAATTCATTCGCCCGGCGAAGTATTGCCTTTAATAAATCGCCGATATCTATTTCACGCCTTTCCCATCTGCTTCTTTTTTTTCTGTGGAGTATCTTGTCCAGAAGGGGTTTTTTGGCGATGTTTATAATTATAAGAAGCGCCTCCTTTTATTTTACAATCTCGCCTTTCCACTTCTTCATCCCGCCCTTAAGGTTATATACACTTTTATAGCCGTTCTTGACAAGCAGCTCACCAAGTTCATCCCCCATAGGCCCGCCGTGGCATATAAACACAATGCGGTCATTAGGGGAAAGTTCTTTGAATATTCTGGGCCTGGCATCGCCATACGGGATATTTATAGCGCCCTTTATATGCCCTTCTGCAAACTCATCAGGATCCCTTACATCCACAAGCACAATGGGTTTGCCGTCTCCCATCATAGCCTCCAGTTCCTTGCCGTCAATAATCTTGAGATCTGCCGCAAAAGCTAATGAAACGGCCAATACAATACAGATACAGACAAATACCCCTGCGAATAATCTTTTTTTCATAATAACCTCCTCCTATTTTAATGACTCCATATACTCCTCCCATTCCATCGGGAGCATATACTTTTTTTTGCTGTTGCACCCCTTGCAGCAGGGAACTATATTCCCCTTTGTAGTTTTTCCTCCCCGGATTATCGGCACAATATGATCCATTGTTAATTCATCCGGCCTGAACCTTTTGCCGCAATAATAGCATATACCTGCACCCCCTTTCTTCTTCCACCACTGGCTGTTCCTTAATTCCCTGGCCTTTGCCTTTTCCCTTTTAATATCCCCATCAGTTACCCATGAAATAAAAACGCGCTCTGCCATATTGAATTACATAGCATAATCTACAGGATAAAGCGAAACCTAAAAAACGGCTATCCTATTTCCAACGTTGTATCCAGCTTAATCGGATTTGTAAGACAATAAACAGCAGGACACCTGTTCTTCGCCATCTCTTCCAATTCTTTTAACTTATCTTTGGATGCGCTGCTTTCAACATGAAGCACAAATTTTACCTTTTCTGCTATGGGATTATCTGAAAGACCGAAGACCTTTGAAAAATCAATATAACTCTCAGCCGTTACCTTCAGTTTTTTCAGGCTTATCCCCTCCATTGCTGCAAGTGTTGCAAAAGTTGCGGCATAGCAGGATGCAGAGCCGTAAAGGCAATATATCATCGGCCCGGGCTGCTGCCCGCCGCCGCCAAGGAATGTAGGCTGGTCTGCAATGAGCTTAACCTTCCCGTTCTCAAACTCTATGCTGGCGCTGAACTGAGGGCCTTCTCCCACATTCCATTCCCCTTCAATCCTGTTTGTCTTTTTTGCCTTTGACAGATCTTTTTTCAGGGCATCCACTGTGCCTTTGAGTCTTGATACATCAATGTTGTTTATTTTCATAAAACCCTCCTCGTACATCTTATATTTAAGGATAACTGAAAAACAAACTAAGTCAACAAAAAAGATAACACAGAATTTTGTATAATCTTTACAGAGTGAAATAAATTTGCTACAATTTCCAGCCATGAGATACGGTGAAAAAACAATAAAAAATGTGAAGCTTGAGATATGGGATAATACATCTGCCGACAGGGATTATACCATTGATATTTCCTACCCTGAATTTACATGCCTCTGCCCGCGTTCCGGTTATCCTGATTTTGCAACAATAAAGATAATATATACCCCTGATAAAAAGGTTGTTGAACTAAAGAGCCTGAAGCTCTATCTAAATAGTTTCCGCAATAAACATGTCTCACATGAGGCTGTAACAAATGAAATCTTTGATGCATTAAAGAAAAGTCTTAAGCCAAGGCGTCTGGAGGTTGTGGGAGATTTTAATGTAAGGGGAAATGTGAAGACTGTCATAAGAGTGACAATGTAATCTGCAAAATATTCTTTAAAAAGGATTCTCATGGCCTCTGACGGGATTATTGACAGCATCTCCAATTATTTCAAAAGGCACGAGGAGCAGGCCTTTATTCTAAAGGCCTTCATTACCATATTCTTTATCATATGGTTCAGGGCATTCTTAAGCAGCTTTATCGGCCTCTTTATCTTACTCTTTCCTGTATTCTTCCTTTTTTATATAAGGCTCAAGGCTGCTGCAAGCGGTGAAAGCGCCTTAGACCTTTTGAAACAGCATATAACCTTTATGCCATTTATGTATGCTGAAGGCGAAAGGAAAAAGGAGGGAGTTGCGTGGGCTACTTACAGCATGATACTTATCAATATTGTAGTATTTTATGGAATAGAGCTTGATCCGCTTATCAACACCGAATTTCTGTTTAATAATTTTGTCTTTCTTCCCCATGAGCCTAATCTCTGGAATGCCCCTGTAAGCGCTTTTACAGCAATGTTTTTACACATGGATAACTTTCATCTGTGGGGCAATATGACATTTCTCTGGGTTGTCGGCACCGTGATAGAGAAAAGGATTGGGTGGCGGAATTTCTTGCTGCTTTATCTGATTACGGGGCTTTTAGCAGGAATTACCTTTATTGCCGTGTACTATCTATTTCTGCACGAAGTAGGGCATGGTCTGGGGGCATCGGGCGCAATAGCAGGCATTATGGGTATCTTTGCTGTCAGATGCTATTTTAAGAGCATGGTTTTCCCTTTGCCGATTCTCGGCATCTTTTCCCTTATCCTGCCAATCAGCTTAAAGGTAAGATTAAACTCTCTGGTAATTATGGGGCTTTTTTTCTTGCTTGACCTTGGCGGCGGCATCGGGCAGATAACAGGCGAGGCTCTTTCCACCGTTGGTCATTGGGCGCATATCGGCGGCATGGTTTCCGGGATGATGTTGGCCGGTTTTCTTGGGCTTGGGAAAGGCGCAATAGAAGAAAGGCATCTTGATATCGGAATAAAGGCCTCCAATGAAGGTATCGGCCTTGGCGACGGAGAACATTCATTAAGGATTGCTTTGGAGAAAAATCCGAACAATGCTGAGGCGCTGATGCATCTGGCTCGGATAAAATCAAAATTTACCCTAACAGACGAAGGAAGGGATTTATACCAGAAGGCCATTCAAGTGACGGCAGCATCAAAACCGCAAGAGGCTGCTGCAATTTACAAGGAGTATTATAATAAATATCTCAAGGGTGTAGAACCTGTGCTTCAATACAGATTGGCAGGTATATTTTATAAAAATAAAGACCTTGATATGGCATCTCGCTGCCTTGAGATGTTGCTAAACTCTGCGAGTATTCCGATAGAAATCAGGGAACGGGCAATGTTTCAGTGTGCAATGATTTTGGAAGAGATGGGACTCAATGAAGCGGCAACAAGTTATTACACACGGTTTATGGAAACCTTTCCTAATTCCTCCGCCGTTCCAAAGGTGAAGGCAAAATTGGGTAAGGTATAAACTCAGAGAGAAAAGGGGACAGCAGGCTGTTCTCTTTTGCACGACAGGCGTGATATGCGGTAAGAGTGGCAATGTAAACCACAAGATAAGGAGGTAGATTTTATGAAAAATATTTTTCTCTTTATTACAGCAATTGTTTTAATACCCGCCCTTTCCTATGCCCTTGATTTTGAAATGAGACTGAAAGACAAGATAAACTCTTTCAATGTTGAGGCATCTGGAACAGGCGGCCATGACAGGGTTGCTGGCGCTCTGGCAATTGAACTTGGAATGAAAGAAGAATTTATCTTAAGGCAAAAAACAATAACAGGACTTAGTTGGGGAGACCTTTCAGTAGCCCTATACATATCAAACAGAACAGGAAAGGACATTAACATTATTGTAAAGGATTACAGAAAAGGGAAAGGGCATGCATGGGGAAGGATTGCAAAGACATACGGCATCCGCACAGACGACCTTTTAAGCACAATGGGCAAGGCACACGCAGCATCTCAGCACGGCAGGGGGCATGGGAAAATGGGGAAAGGTGAAGACAGCGGATTTAAGGAGAAGAAGGGACATGGCAGAGGAAAAAATAAATAGGTTGGAGTTATAATTTGTACGTAAATAACATATGACATTAAAAGATATTCAGCATAAAATAAGAAGTGGCGAATATAACTTCTCGGACCATGCTGTAAAGAAGATGATTACAAGGGATATACTTCGCCATGAGGTTGAAGAGGCTATATTTCAAGGAGGGATTATAGAGGAGTATCCTGATGATAAATACTCTCCAAGCTGTCTTAATTTATGGTAAGACTAAAGACGGCAGGGATTTACATATCCATGTCTCGTCATCGCCGTCAGTCGTGATAATCACAGTTTATGAACCAGACCCTAAAGAGTGGATTGATTGTAAAATCAGGAGGTAATAACAATGAAAAAATGTGTATTCTGCGGAGGCCATGTTGAAAAAAAGACTGTAACATTCACATACGAAGATGATGATAAATACCTCTTTGTAGAGCATGTTCCGGCTGAGGTCTGCACAAGGTGTGGGGAAAAGATGTATTCCCCCGAGGTTACCGATGAATTGCTGAAATTCGCAAAGGATAAATTTAAACCTGTAAAGACCATCAAGGTGCCGGTATTTGACTTTGCAACTCATCGGTAAGGGCGGCGGGGGAATGGGCAGAGGGCGCTGAACAAAGAAAATAAATTTCGCCCCCTTTTTCTCTATGGCATAATCAAAATGGCAATTATGCTGTTGCAGTATAATGTTGCGATAGACAACTTTTTACAGCACTAATTAGCCAAATCTGAAAATATTGCAGTAAATAAGTTGATAAAATAACGGGCTTGTAATATATACCTTGGTAAATTGTTGCATCAGCATAAAAATAAATGTTAGGCAAACAATTTCAATATCGAGTCATTATGAATGGATTTATTAAATTGCTCACCAGATATCTGTTCCTGACAGCAATATTGATGTTTGGAGGCATTCTTCCATCATATGCTGCTGATTTGCAGATGTTTTCCAATGCTCGATTGGTGAACAATCCATCAAATGATGGGGATAGCTTCTTTGTGGAATCTAATGGAAAATCTTTCCATGTGAGGCTTTATTTTGTTGACTGTCCTGAAACTTCCATCAGTTTCAAGAGCGATGCACAAAGGGTACGGGAGCAAACACGATATTTTGGATTGTCCGACGCAGCACGTACTATTCATTTCGGTAACGAAGCAAAAACATTTGTTGAGCGTATTGCACCTCCCCCGAAATAGTGGACACACCAAAGGGTTAGGTTATAGTAGAATCATATAACCTAAGGAGGTGTGAAATGCAAGAAAGGAAAGTGAACAGGAAATACGATAAGCAGTTTAAGGAAGAAGCAGTAAGACTT